>JBAVYC010000718.1:0-6519 GCA_049698595.1 Desulfobacterales bacterium
GCGCCATTCAAGCTCCGCTTTTCTTTCAGCGATTTCCAGACGTGCAAGCTCCAGCTGCTCTTCTCGTTCAGCCTCCCGGCGAGCAAGATCAGCCGCCGCATCATAGGGCAACTCTTCGGTTTTCATCAAAACACTGGCTTCAGGAGGCGGTGCATAGTTGGTGTAGTGCTTGACACCGTCTTCATCGGTCCACTCATAAATATCAGCATACAGAGACGAAGCCACAAAGCAACCCATTGTGATGCATAACAATATTTTTAAGAGGGTCATATGAAACCTCCCCTTGGATATTGCAGATAGGGGTGAATACAAAAAGGATCGGTCTATTTTTTTATACAAATTGGGACATCGCCTCTATTGGATATCAATCTAATTAACACGAATTCAGACCCGCTGGCAATTGAAATCTTTAGGTGAATCGTGATGCGAAAACATCGTCCTGATGATGATTGACCAACTTAGTATTTAAGGTAAACACGAATATACGCGAGTAAATAAGGTTGCACGCAAAGGAACCGTTAACTATTTAGGGATCTATTGCAGCCCGAGGGCTTCTGATATAATTTCCCAGGCCTCTTCCGCGGTTTCAACATATTCAAATAACTCAAGATCCTCATCTGAAATGGTTCCCTCTTCTACCAAGGCATCGAAATTGATGATCCGCTGCCAAAAGGCGCGGCCAAACAACAGAACGGGGATCGACTGCACTTTTTGAGTCTGGATGAGTGTCAGTGTTTCAAAAAGCTCGTCAAGGGTGCCGAAACCGCCTGGAAATGCCACCAGACTCTTCGCCCGCATCAACAAATGCATTTTGCGAACAGCAAAATAGTGAAATTGAAAATTTAAATCCGGCGTTATATAGGAATTTGGTGCCTGCTCATGGGGAAGAACGATGTTCATACCGATGCTCGGCATCCCAGCCTCATGGGCCCCGCGATTGGCGGCTTCCATAATGCCCGGACCGCCGCCGGTCACCACCACTAATTGATCTTTACCGGTATTGCTGGAAATGAAATGGCCCAATTTGCGTGCCTCGTCATAATAGCGGCTGTTTTCAAGGGCCCGGCGAGCAGACTCAACTTTCTTGGCTGCCAGCGGGTCTTCCTTGCTCCTGTTGAATTCAGCCCGGGCTGATACCAATCGAGTCTCAGCAGTTTCAGGATCCGTAATTCGAGCACTACCGTATATCACAACGGTCGACTCGATGTGTTGCTCCTCCAGAACCAGCTCGGGTTTAAGAAGCTCTAATTGAAGCCGCACAGGTCGCAATTCGTCTCGTAAAAGAAAATCCACATCCTGAAATGCCAACTTATATGAAGCCGATCTGCATTGGGGCGCGTCGATGCACAGTCGGGCCGAAAGTGCGGCTTCACGAGCCGATGGAAAGGGACTTTTGGGTCGTTTATCTGCAGACATTTTAATTCTCCGTGAGATTGTTTTAGAAATTGCTGAAACCTGACCTTATGCGTTTCTTACAGCATGTTGTCAGAAAAAACCAGCTAAGGGTTTAGATAACAGGGACAACCGGCGGAAGCAAGAATTAGATTCCGGGGCAGAAGCGACTTTTCCGATGTTGATCTTATGGTTTACAGATATTTCTGAATGTTCTATGGTAAAATAAGATACTTTAGGGGAGTATAAAGAGGGCGATACGAAGACGGGCAGAGAATTTCGAACGACTCTAAAGATCGGAAAAACGCAGAGAGTTAACCCGTGATATCCAGCAAGGTACCCAAAATGTCATTCTGGGTTTGCAGCACTTTCAGATTGGCTTCATAGGTGCGCTGGATGACCATCATGTCCGGAACCTCTTCTTCCAGGCTAACATTAGAGCCCTCTTTTTCGATCAGCTGATCTCCCTCGCGCTTTTGATAAGGACGGCCGGGAGTATTGACGCGCTTGATATCCACCTGAACGCCACCGTTGATGCCTTCTTTCAGGGTTGCTCTGCTTTTTTTAAATTCATCTGTATTTACGTTGGCAATATTTTCGGCTGTGACCCCCAGCTTGGTTTTATATGCCTGCAGCGCCGAAATTGCACTATTTACAGAAGGAATCATCGGGTACTCCCGTTAAAATATGAAATCCCGTCAAATAGCGAGACATCGCAAGACGGGATTCAGCAAAATTCACAATCTTTAGTTTTATTAAAAGCCTGGTTTCGATCGACAATTTTGACTAATACGGTCTATCAAAACCCTGTAGTGGCATGTTTTAAAATAAAACTTCCCACGATGCCGTTGTTCCCGTGCGGCGCTATTCCTCATTCCATTAGTCGTGAGAGCCCGACAGAGAAGATGCACGCACATCTGAGAAGTTTTAATATCTAGCCGTTTGGCTAAGTTCGCGTATTTCTGATTCAAATTTTGTGCCAATTTTTTTAATTTTTTTAAATTAATTAAATTTCAAATAGTTAACTGCAATTCTATATTACCAGGATCATAAGAATTGACAATTATCGTCAATTTTTTTACCCTAAATTGTCAGTTTATCGATAAATCGAGCTTTGATGCGATCACACCAAACTCTTTGGAAGGGAACAGCATACCATGCGATTTGAATTTGCCACCGCCACACAAATTATTTTTGGACCTGGTACCTTAAAGGATATCGCTCTCCCGGCAGCTGAAATGGGCCACCGTGGGTTCGTCATTACCGGCCAAAACCCGGAGCGGGCAGCGCCTCTTGTGAAACAGCTGAACAAACACGGCCTTGAATTTTCCCTGTTCAGCATACCCGCAGAACCCACGACCGAGCTGGCTCTTGCGGCGGTCGAAAAAGCCCGCCGAGATTGTTGTGATTTCGTGGTCGGTATCGGCGGCGGCAGTGTTTTGGACGTTGGAAAGGTTGTCGCCGCACTTTTAACCAACAGCGGCGAATTAATGCAATTTTTGGAAGTGATCGGAGGCAGTCAAGCGCTTAAACGGCGATCCGCACCATATACCGCGATCCCGACCACGTCCGGTACCGGAAGCGAAGTCACGCGCAATGCGGTCCTCGATTCACCGCTGCACCGGATCAAAGTCAGCATGCGAAGTCCCTTTATGTTGCCGCACCTGGCACTGATTGACCCCGAATTAACCTACGCGATGCCGCCTGCCATAACTGCCGCCACCGGTTTGGATGCATTCACCCAGTTGCTGGAAGCGTTCGTTTCCCGCCAGGCGAACCCTTTGACAGACTGCATTTGCCGGCAGGGATTAAAACGGGCGGCAGGTGCTTTAAGAAAGGCCTATCAAAACGGCAAAGATGCATCAGCCCGCGAAGATATGTGCCTGGCAAGCCTTTACGGCGGTCTGGCACTGGCCAACGCAAAGTTAGGGGCCGTACACGGATTTGCCGGCGCATTGGGCGGCATGTATAATGCCCCCCATGGCGCTCTGTGTGCCGCTCTTTTGCCCCATGTCATGGAAGCCAATATCAGCGCCCTACATTCCCGGGCTTCAGACTCCCCTGCCCTGGACCGCTACAACGAGGTCGCCCGGATTGTCACCGGAGATCCCGGAGCACTTGCAGATCAGGGTATTATCTGGGTACAGGAACTGTGCCGACAACTGCAGATACCCACTTTGGCAGCTTACGGACTTGAAAAAGCGGATTTTTCCACCATCGTAGCGAAATCACAAAATGCCAGCAGTATGAAGGGAAACCCGATTACACTGACCAACCAGGAATTGCTGGATATCCTTGACCAGGCTTTTTAAACGGTTATGCCGGCAGCAACCACATAATTTTGCAGATATTGTATTGCAGGGTTTTCAATAATACTCACTGTTTTTCACTGTGTTCCGAATTAGCATGGGCGTTGACTGGTTTTATCTGAAAACAAAGGGTGGGGCTTCCTCGTCCGTGGCAGTTGATTTTTTGTTGCGGGGGTTCGCTCTCATGTCTTTCTGTTTTTTAAAACGGCGGGGAACGCTGAATACACCGGAAAGTAAAAACATAATCACTTTGTAGAATACCCTTACTATCTGCAGAACCGCATAAAACAGACCTACGCCAAACGCCACTTCCACAAAAGTGGGTTGGTTGGCAACCCAAATGCTGAATATGTCCCAATTATTTACCAGCCGGCTTAGTATCGTTTCCATCGCGTAATGATTCCTTATTCTTTTTGTAGCGCTGATAACAGATTTTGTCAAGAATACGAATAACTTAAATTGTTGACCCTTTTTAGTCAATAATTTGACATTTCACGGCCTTTTATTGTCTTTAAAACTTCAAACCCGCGACATATCCCGGATAAATATCCGTTTCACGAAGTGTACTCCAGCATTTCCATTGAATGAAATCATTAGCTTAACTTTGGCATGAATTTTGAATAATCAACTTGAGATCCCAAGCACAGGGGATCCGACGATCTGCAAGATCCTTGTGCACCGGGAGCAAAGGAAATCCTGCAGCAGCTTATATTTTTTTGCCTGCGGGTCCGACCCTCCGCAGGGCCCCATCAAATTATGGAAACTATGATTTCCTTTTGAATCTGTATAGGAGACAATTTAAATAATGGTTTGCGTTGATGAGTACGGAGAAAATATCGGGACATTGCGAAATTTATTTCGTGATTTGCAACAAGCCGTTGTTTTTGCAAAGCAAATCATTGAATCGGCGGATGATGAATACACCTGTGTTGGAAATTATAAATGGTTTTGTGAGAAAAAAAACGAGTATGTAGAAATAAAAGATTTATAATTCCACCCGAATCTTGATCCAATATGGTCCACTGGAATAGTTTTTTTACTCAAGATATTCAGAAGCAAACCGATGTATAATATATCAGTGTGCTGGCGGGTACACTGTAACGTATAATTCCTTAGGGCAAGGGGTGGTCCTTGTGGGCCGCCCCTAATCTTTTTAATTCAAAAACGATCATCCCTCCGCAATTCCCTCAAATCAATCCAGTCTCAGGTGAAACCAGAACCTGTAATTACCTTTGATAATTCTTGACATTTTTCCCAGTTGCGTTAAGTCGGTATGAAGAGGCTATCAGTATTTTTGTGATAAATCAGCGACCGCCGCAGAACGGAAGGTATGGGCGGGCCATCTCTGCTGGCGGCCGCTGATTTTTAACATGCTGGCCAGGATCATGTAGAAGGATACCCAATTGGATAAACCAAATCTGAACAAAAAGAGATTTACCAGGCGAGAGACGATTGCAGGCATTATATTCCTGCTAATTTTCAGCAATACTGGCTTTTCGGCTGCAGACAACGATAAAAACGTGCCCGCTATTTCCGTTCATCAAGTCAAACAACTGCTCAACAATTCCGATACGATCATCATAGACGTACGCAAATATCGAAATTGGTGGCGCAGCAGTAAAAAAATTCTATCGGCTGTCAGAGAGGAGCCATCCAAAGTCGATCAGTGGGCGCAAAAATACCCAAAAGACAAATCACTGATATTTTACTGAGCTTGAAAATATGGCAAAACAAGTGCCCGTGTGGCGCGCTATTTTTTACAAAAAGGGTACGATAAGGTATTTGTCATCCAGGGCGGCTGGAGCGCATGGCAACAGGCCGGATATCCGGTTGAAAAAAAACAGTAAACAACCGTGCCGAAATCTGGTCATCCCTCAAATGGAGCCAAATGGCTTCTTTTCGACAAACAACGAGCACGCAGCTGGTTGAGTTTTAACTCAAAAGTTCAATGTAAGATCCCCTGACACCGCTCGAGCTGGATATGCCCCGGAGAATAAAAAAACTCAAATTGCTTTAAAACTGAGAATTTATGCTTAATTTAATTCTTCAGACGTTAATATTCGTGTGGAGTTTCTGATATGAAATCCAAAATGAAGATCGCATTCGGAATAATTGTTTGGCTGGCAATGACCGGGTTTTCAATGGCCGAGGCAAACTTTACAAAGCTGGTGAAGGAAATTCGCCCTGCCGTCGTGACAGTGATCGTCTATGATGCCTATCATCAGGTTACCGGGATCGGGAGTGGATTTTTTATCGATAAATACGGGCATTTGATTACCAACTACCATGTTATCGACGGTAAATATGCCGCAGAGGTAAGGACCGCCGATGGGAGCTCATATCCGATCGTAATGGTCGTGGCGGATAATAAATCGGTTGACCTGGTAAAAGTGCTGGTGGATATCCCCCGGGAAAAGGTTAAATGGATAAAAGTCAGCAGCGATTTGCCTTCAATTGCCGAACAAATCATGGTCGTCGGCAGTCCCATGGGACTTGAGCAGACCGTCAGCGAGGGGATTGTGTCTTCGATTCGAGAAATTCCATCGGTGGGAGAATTTTTTCAAATGTCAGCTCCGATTTCCCCGGGGTCCAGCGGCGGTCCGGTGATCAATTTGGAAGGTGAGGTCATCGGTGTGACCACTTTTCAGTTTGTACGCGGCCAAAACCTTAATTTTGCGATTGCCGGGAATTCCGTGCTGAAACTGAAACCGGCCCGGATCGGCCTGGCGATGTCTCTGTGGACCTTTTCCAAAAGTTCACAGCAACCCAAGCTTGCCGAGGAGCTCTGTCGCCAGGGATACAGTTTTTCAATAAACGG
>JBAVYC010000719.1:0-2273 GCA_049698595.1 Desulfobacterales bacterium
GGAACCGTGTATGCCGCCCTGGGCACCAAGGTGACGGTGGTGGAGATGACCCCGGGATTGCTGCCGGGTGCCGACCGCGATTTGGTCAAGGTTTTGCAAAAACGCCTGGCAAGCCGGATCACCGCGATCCTGCTGCAAACCACCGTCAAGTCGCTCAAAGTCCAAAAGAACGGGATTAAGGCCATATTAGAAGGCCCGGATGTCGAACAGAATGCACGCATTTTCGACAAGGTACTCCTGGCGGTCGGACGACGCCCCAATTCCGCCGGCCTGGGTTTGGCCAACACCTCAATCGAAGTTGACGGCCGGGGCTTTATAACAGTTGATGCCCAACGGCGCACGGCTGAAAAACATATTTTTGCCATTGGCGATGTGGCCGGCGAGCCCATGCTGGCCCACAAGGCATCGCATGAGGGACGGGTGGCAGCCGAGGTCATCGCCGGCCACCAGGTGGCATACGAACCGGCGGCCATGCCGGCGGTCGTGTTTACCGACCCTGAAATTGCCTGGGTCGGACTGACGGAGAAAGAGGCCGCTGACCAGAGCATCGCGCACAAAGTGGTCCGATTTCCTTGGGCCGCTTCCGGTCGAGCCGCCACTCTGGACCGGGATGACGGGCTGACCAAGCTAGTCATTGATCCCCAAAGCGAGCGCATCATCGGTATGGGTATCGTCGGTTCAGGCGCGGGCGAAATGATTTCCGAAGGCGTCTTGGCCATTGAAATGGGCGCAAATGTAACCGATGTGGGCCTTACCATACATCCGCATCCGACCCTCACCGAGACCATCATGGAAGCGGCCGATCTGTTTCACGGCACCGCTACCCATTTTTACCAATCCAAACGAACATCACATGGACCTGCAAAGCATAATTGAACATTATGGATATGCCGCGATTTTAATCGGTACATTTTTAGAAGGTGAAACCATCCTGGTGCTGGCCGGCCTGGCAGCCCACCAGGGGTACCTGGTTCTGAGCTGGGTGATTTTAGCCGCTTTTGCGGGCAGTCTTTGCGGCGATCAGCTTTTTTTTTATTTGGGACGCAAACACAGTCAGGCGGTTTTATCCAGGCGCCCTGCCTGGAAGCAGAAAGCGGAAAAAGTTCACACGCTGATGAACCGATTTCAAACACCGAAGATCCTATCCTTTCGGTTTCTTTACGGATTGCGCACGGTCGCCCCCTTTGTCATCGGCATGAGTTCCGTATCCGTCAAAAAGTTCATTTTGCTCAATGCCGCCGGCGCGCTGGTCTGGGCGGCAGCCATCGCATCCGGCGGTTATTTTTTTGGTCGTGCTTTGGCGGTTTTGATCGGCAAGCTCAAATCATACGAGATTTATATTATGGTCAGTGTCGCAATGGTTGGTGTATTGATATGGATTTTCCATTTTTAAATACAGCTATTTTGTTTTCTGGGGCGTAATGCTTGGGGTCGCGTTGGTAATGCTAACTTATTTCAGAAGAAAGAAGTGGTTATGAGCAATTCGATAAAAGGATTTGTCAAAAAATGAAGCTGTTGAATATCTTGACCGACATTAACCCGATTTTAAGAATTCTTCTCGTTATCGTTTTGGCTGTGGCCGCACATTTTACCGTCAAGGCCATCCGCCGGTTGAGCCAATATCTGTTGACGATGAAGGTAGACAGTAAAGCAACATCAGAAGCGATCCTGACTCGGCGATATCCCAAGCTGGCCACAATCCTTACCATCTTGGTCAGTGCTGGGACGTTTATCATTTATTTCGTGGCCATCGGTATGATTCTGCGCGAATTTAAAATTTCACTGACGACTTATTTTGCCAGCGCAACGGTCATCGGATTGGCTGTCGGTTTTGGTCTGCAAGGATTTGTGCAGGATGTGGTGATCGGTCTCACGCTGATTTTTACAGATGCAATAACTATCGGGCAAATGGTTAAACTGGGCGATGAAATCGGCAAGGTCGACAGTATCGGACTTCGATTCACCGTGCTGATTAACTTGCACGGCCAGCGGATTATAATCCCCAACCGAAATATTGCCACCATTAGCCAGTTTCGCGGCGGCTGCATCCGTGCCTACGTCGACATTCAATTGCCGCAGGAAATCGATGAAAAGGAGATGTCGCCAGCGATTCAGTCAATTTGCCAGGGCATGTACAACCAACACAGATCTATCATTCTGGCCATACCGGAAATCTTCGGGATCAAGGATGTCAAGGATGGTCCGTGGCGTTATCTGCGTATCAAATTCAAGCTTTGGCCGGGACAAATAAATATCATCGAGCAGACATTCAG
>JBAVYC010000720.1:0-4945 GCA_049698595.1 Desulfobacterales bacterium
ATCTGGGTGATGCTGGTGGTCCCGGCGGGCATTATTTTTTTTGAGCACCCCGCGGCGGCCAACGAAATCAAATCGGCGGAAGCTAAGCTGAAACCCTATAAAATAGTTTTCCGGGGAAATCAGGCTCTAACCGAGATGGCTTTACGCAAGGCGGCGGTGAATGAGCTGACGGCCTTTGAAAAGCAGGGGCAGCGTCGGTCCGATGTGGATGATGCCACCTTTCAGATGGAGCTTGCCTATCGCAAGGACGGTTACGCTTTTGCTACCGTAGACTATCAAATCGAACCGGTTGCCGCGGAGCTCGTGGTCACGTTTACCGTAAATGAAGGACCCCGTGTCATCCTCCAAAAAATAGATATTAGCGGCAATGCGACCATCGCCACGCAAACCCTGTTGCCTTTTTTCGAGGAAGGCAAATCAGGTCTTTTCGGCCAGGGCCAACTCCTTTTCATCAAATCCAATATCGCATCGGCCTTATCCCAGATTCGGGACTTTTATATCTCCCAGGGCTATCGCGATGCGGCGGTGGGTGATGCCCAATATTCTTTTAACGATGACCGCACCCAAGCGACCGTCACGGTCTCTATCGAGGAAGGAACCCGGTACCTTGTTCACGACATCTTGTTTCGGGGAGATCTGATCCCGCAGGCAGAGGATAACCTGAAAAAATCGCGCCAGGAACTCATCGGCAAACCCTACTTCGCCCGCCGAAGGTTGATTTTACAGAGCCGGTTGCTCGAAATTTACGGCGATCTCGGATACCCGAACACACTGGTGGAGGTCAAAGAGCAGCAGGGGACCGAGCCCGGCATGGTGGTCCTGGCAGCAGAAATTACCAAAGGGCCGCGGGTGACCATTTCAGAGATCATAATCCGGGGCAATGACAAGACAAAGGAAAAGTTTATCCGCAACCGACTGCGCTTGAAGCCGGGCGGCCGATTTAAACTCAAATGGCAACAGAGAAGCTTCAGGGAGCTTTACAAGACCGGACTTTTCTCCAAAGTCGACTTGTATCTTGAAAAACAGGAGGGCACCGATCAGTGGCCTCTTGTGGTAGAGGTTACAGAAGTTCCGGCCAAGGAAGTCTATTTTGAGCCGGGCTGGGGATCTTACGAGCTGCTGCGCTTGAAGGCCGGGTTCCAAGAGAAAAACCTGTTCGGCACCGGCCGTATCTTCGGACTGGAGGCCATCGGCTCTTTCAAAGCCCAAAGCCTGGTTGCGCGTCTATCCGATCCCTGGTTCCTGAACACCAAAACCAAGGCCGATCTAACGGGCTTTTACAGCCGCCGCGAAGAGCCGTCGTTTGACCGCAAAGACCAGGGAGGGACCTTTTTTCTTACGAGAACATTAACCGATCGGGTGAAGGCGACCGGTGGGTATGGCTTCCGCATGACGGACGTCTCGAATGTCGACCCGGATATCGAAGCTGTAGATGATGTGAGGAACTACGACTATGCCAGCCTCAAGGCCCAGGCAACCTACTACAGCCGCAGTGACCTGTTTTTCCCTCTCAAAGGACAAAGAAGTTTTCTTTCCGCCGAATATGCCGATTCGTTTCTGGGGAGCGATATTAAGCTCACGCGTTTGACAGCCGGTGTGCGCTATTTCTTCTCGCTGACCCAATCCACTGTTCTGGCTATGCGCTACCGGACAGGCTTGATTGTCCCGGGAGCGGATGATTTTAATTTGCCCATCGCCGAGAGATTTTTCAATGGGGGTGAAAATACGGTCCGCAGTTTCAAACAATCCGAACTCGGTCCCCAGGATTCAAACGGCGACCCGGTCGGCGGGCTGGCATACAATGTCATCAATATAGAATTGCGGCAGCGACTGATCGGCAACCTGACCGGATCTCTTTTTCTCGACCTCGGCAATGTATCGCCAAACCGAACCCGCGCTGAGCAGGGCAAACCTCCCTACGATAGTAAGTCGGATATTATGTCGGATACATTCAGCCAGTATTTCAAAGACTTCCGCACCGGGGTGGGGTTCGGTCTGCAATACCAGTTGCCGGTGGGGCCGGCCCGGGTTGATTTTGCGTTTAACCCGGACAGGGATAGTGACCGGCATGAAGATTTTTTTGTGTTTCACTTTAGTGTGGGGATGGCTTTTTAAGCCAATTCCTTCTCCTCTTTGTGCTGTAAAAAATACAAAGGACATATTCGCATAGGACTCACTTAACATTCAACATTTCGCAGGGGAAACACTATGAATCAACCAGATAAAATGGCCCAAGAAAAATCGTACTTGGGGTTGGCAACAGATATAGCGATTCGAATCGGTGTCTTAGCCCTTTTGGTAGCTTGGTGCTTCCAGATATTGCGACCATTCATCACGCCAGTGATCTGGGGAACCATTATTGCGATTGCCTTCTATCCAGTTTGCAAGAAACTCCGTGATTTGCTGGGGGGCCGTATCAGGATAGCCGCTTCAATAATGACGGTAATAGCACTCCTTATCATCATCCTTCCCAGCATCAAGATGGTCAGCTCGCTTGTCGATGGGATGACATATCTCAACGACAAGATCCAGAGTGGTGAAATTAAAGTACCGCCGCCACTGGATAAAATTGAGTCTTGGCCAGTGGTCGGCGAACTGTTGAAGAGCCGATGGCAAGAGGCTTCGGTAAACATGAAGTCAACGCTGGCCCGCTATGCGCCTCAGCTCAAAACCATAAGTTTAAAATTGTTGGAATTGGCTATGAGTACCACCATCGGATTGCTGCAGTTTGCACTATCTATCATCATTGCCGGAGTGCTGATGGCCAATGCAAAGGGGGGTGGAACTTTGGTAATGGACTTGTTCGTAAGTTTAGCCGGCGAGCGCGGCCGCGACTTTGCTGATATTTCGACGAGAACCATTCGTAATGTGGTAAAAGGGATATTGGGGGTGGCCCTTATCCAGGGTATATTGGCAGGTATGGGATTTGTGGCGGCCGGGGTCCCGGGTGCGGGGATATGGGCTTTTTTATGTTTATTCTTGGCAATCATTCAGATTGGAATTGCTCCGGTGGCTATTCCTGTCATCATCTACATGTTCTATTATGCCGACACTTTGACTGCCGGATTATTGATGGTCTGGCTTATTCTGGTCATGTTATCTGATAATTTTTTAAAGCCCATTCTTTTGGGACGCGGTGCTCCGGTGCCTATGCTCGTTATTTTTCTGGGCTCAATCGGAGGATTTATCTCAATGGGATTCATCGGTCTATTTGTTGGGGCCGTCATTTTATCCCTCAGCTTTAAGCTTTTCCGAACGTGGCTCACAATCAATGCGGATGACCAGGTGGCTAACGACAGAATAGAAGGTTCAGGGAAAAATTCAAAATAATAAAAGGGGCCTTGGGTAGAAAAAAGACTATCTTGGCTTCGAGCTTGGGATATATTATAACATATAAAATTAGTATGAATTTATCGGGATTCAATTTAGCCGGTTTCAACATAATTTCTGGCAGGTAATCGGATTGTATATCTAAATCCCAGCCCCCATACGAGAAGCGGTCTTCAAATTCTTAATGTGCTAATGCCGTTCGATCCGTCCGGAGATTCAAATGCGAAGAAAGCATCGGAAGCAGATTATTCGAGTCATTAGCTATTCGGCCAAAACAGGGGGGCAAGACTTGGCGGTGCTATGTGAGGTGCTTGATGGCCAGCAGCAACTGGTTACGAAGCATATTCAGGTACTTGTACTGTCCTTCCGGAAGGGGGGGACCCGGTTTTTCCCGATCGGCATAAAATGCCCCAATGCATGTTTTCTCATAGGTAATCGGTAGAAAGATAAACGCCGGGGTGTTGAAGCGTTGCCGGAACCACTGGGGGATCAGTTTGTGGATGTGTGCCGCCCCGGTATCCGGAATAATAATGTCTTTTTGTTTGGCCAGCGCAATGTCAAAAATAGTTTGGGTACCGGCAATTTCAAAGCTGAACTGGTTGACAATGTGTTCTATGTCCCGACCAAATCCGCAACGTACTACCAGCTTCTTTTTATTGGTATGCATGAGAAAAAAAACCGCCCTGTTGAAACCAAATCCACGATACATGCTTTCGAGAGCTATGAGTGCAATGTCGTTGATATCATATTTTCCGATCATCGCCGCAGACATGTCCTGAATACCGCTGATAATCGCATCGACCCGATCGGTCTCTTTAGTGGCACTCAGACCCATATCCGAAATTTCAGGGTTGGCAAGGCTCTGGGCAAGCGCTTTTTTAGTATCCAATTCCAAATCACCGCCTTGAAGTTGGCTCTGTTGGTCGGGTTGCCGTTTTTTGCCATTGCCCGGCAGGTGGCTTAAAAACCGGCTGTTATCAATGTTGATACTGAGAACACCGGCATGCCGCTTCACTTTTTCCATTGAAGCGTCAATAACACCCGAAAGCTCCTCTTTAGAAAGGGAGATATGCTTCTTATAGTTTTGCAACAGTGCCGAGAATGACGCTTCGCGTTTGTTTTCATCCGTATCATTGATGATGTAGCACAATTCATTGGAGAAATTTGACAGCCCCTGCAAGGCATTGTTGTTTTTGCCGTTGCGGCTCTGGAGCTCAATCATGGATAGACGTTTCATGCTGGTGACAATTTTATCCGGAAAATTCCATTTTTCTGCAACGGCAATGCCCAGTTCTTCAAATGAAATACCAAGAACCGATTTTGAAGCTTCCGATTCAGTGGAAGCATTTTTCAATACCAGCTTCGCTATATCAGCAGACTCCTTCGGCAGGTAAAACAACACAATTTGCTTTCCCAGGTTGTAAAGCATGGCACAGATGAAAGCCTCCTCGCCCTCTTCCAAATCCATGATTTTGGCGACATCCTTAGCAATCAAACCACTCCAGAATGCCATGACAGCCCCTTCTTTCAATTCAGGGGCGGCATAATTGCTTTTCAGATGTTCGAAGAGCAGGAGACCGACTGCTGCCATACTCACTTTTTCGAAGCCAAGTAA
>JBAVYC010000721.1:0-1774 GCA_049698595.1 Desulfobacterales bacterium
CTCATCTGTACTTGAGTGGGATTTGGTTTTCTGTCAAGACATCAAAGACTGGCATAGGGCTGGAATTATCTAGCATGCAAAATATATTTCATGTTGGGTAAATTATGAAAACATTCAATTTGATTATCAGCACTCTCGTCTTGATCAGTTGGGTATCGTCGATTAGTTCAAAAGAAAATACAAAAGACCCTTCCTTTTCTTATAAAGAATTGGAATCCGCTGAAAAAGTTCCTATATCATCATTGCATTATATAGAAGCCAGTGATAAAACACGGCTTGCCTATAGAAAATATACACCAAAACAAATTTCGGCTGTCCTGATTTTTTATCATGGCGGGGGCACTTATAGCGCCGGCGGTTATCAGTATATTGGAAATGGATTGAGTAATCGTTTTAATATTCTTGTAATTACGCCGGATATTAGGGGTCACGGTGATTCAGGTGGAGAAGAGGGTGACGCACCAAGCCCGGAGCAGGTTTTTGATGATATTGTTCAATAGAAAACAATGAATCACCATTGTGATATCAGATTACGATATATGCATTTATTAAATGTAACACTTAGGCAAAGATATCGCCGATTTGATAGGTCGACGGCCACTGACTAGTGCTGGCAGAGAACAGGATCGCTCAGCGCTTTGGGACCTTTCATGCTGGATCTGGAAGGCTACACATTAACGTTCTTTACTAAAGAAAAAGGGGGATGTACGAATGAAAAAAAGTAGAAAAATTTTCACTGGTATTGTTTTGTCGTTGGTCTTGGTTTCCACAAGTGTCGAAGCCAGTGATGTATGCATGGGTTATGGGCCTCAAACGCCGCGAGATATAGACAATCGTGCCGGAGAGAATAAGTCTGTCATCTCACCGGCACCTAACTATACGGAAATGAATCTATGTAATCTTCATTTCCACGTTAATGCAGAACACAAGGCGAAAGATTTTTCAATCTATGCCGGTGATGGTGTTAACGGCCTTGGCGGCGGTTATCAGTGTAATGATAGTGCGTCACTGACAAAGGCAGAGCTAAAAGCACCCCAATCAAACTTTTGTAAAGATGTAAAACCCGGTGATACCATTGAGGTACACTGGGTATATACATCCTGTGACGTGAAGCCCGGAAAAAGCCTGGGTTCTTGCTTATCTGACGGCTGTGCCAATCCTAATCTGCGTGTGGAGGCACAGGTTTTCACCGTCGTTAATGACTCATCAGCTCTCAATTTTTTGGACTTCGTTTATGGCGGTGATATAGTGAACGGATACCATCAGGCCAAAGCGCTTCCAACTAACACAGGTAAGCCGGTTGAGTTTGCGGGGTCAACAACGGGTCCAAAGTACACTGAACAGAAATGCTCGCCTCTGTTAGTGTCGTGGAGTGTTCGACCCAAATGCGCCAAAGTGGACATCAATAGCCTAAGCGAATGGTGTGAAAATAACGTTTTTGAGGAAAATCATGCACACGGCGTCAGAAAACTTGTCACAAATACTAAGCTCTTAGATGAAATAGAATGACGCTTAATCCCCATTGAGTTATCTTGGCCCGATTAATGCCTTTCCCTTAATTTTGATTAAATGGGAATGGCTGGTTGGACAAATACGAATTTATGCAATCACCCAATTCAATAACCAAGAAAGTGTGGGTTGATGATAAACCTCCACGCATTTCTTTTTGTATGCTTATACAAGATATTAGGGTAGTGGCGTTGGTCTGATTGCTACGTCTCAACTTGGTTGTCCCTGGCCTCAATTTAATAGACCCTGGAAGTCTCACAATAAC
>JBAVYC010000722.1:0-5469 GCA_049698595.1 Desulfobacterales bacterium
GTCATAAATCTGATATACTGTTAGCTATACCTTTACCCATTTAGCGCAGAACGCGTGCGGCAGGAGTTTTTCCGATATGGTATTTAATTTTCTAACAAAAGTTTTTGGCAGTAAAAACGAACGGGAATTAAAGCAGATCCAACCTCTCGTAGAGAAAATCAACGCCCTGGAACCTGAAGTACAGGCCTTGCAGGACGAACAGCTTAAGGCCCGAACCGCCGAATTCAAACAGCGTCTGGATCGAGGGGAAACTCTGGATGACCTTCTGCCTGAAGCCTTTGCCACGGTCAGGGAAGCCTCGCTGCGCATATTGAAGATGCGACATTTTGACGTTCAATTGATCGGCGGAATCGTTCTTCATCAAGGCAAGATTGCGGAAATGAAAACCGGCGAGGGCAAAACGCTGGCCGCCACGCTGCCGGCTTACTTAAACGCATTAACCGGAAAAGGTGTGCACATTATTACCGTCAATGACTATCTGGCCAGACGCGATACCGAGTGGATGGGTCATGTCTATAAATTTTTGGGTCTGTCTGTGGGAACCATCATGCATGGTCTGGACGATAAGGAACGATTGGCATCCTATGGCGCCGACATCACCTACGGAACGAATAATGAGTTCGGTTTTGATTATTTGAGAGACAATATGAAGTTCGATCGGGATTCTCTGGTTCAGGGCGAGCTTAACTTTGCCGTCGTGGACGAGGTCGACAGTATTTTGATCGATGAGGCCAGAACGCCTCTGATTATATCAGGCCCGGCTGAAAAATCCACCGATTTATATTACCAGATCAACAGTTTGATTCCGCGTTTGAGCAAAGATACCCATTATACCATCGACGAGAAGGCCCGTTCGGCGATTTTAAGCGAGGAAGGTGTTGCCAAAGCCGAGAATTTATTGAAGGTCGACAATATTTTTGATCCTAAAAACATTGAACTTTTGCACCACATCAACCAGGCCCTCAAAGCCCACGCGCTGTTTAAGCGGGATGTCGACTACATCGTTAAAAACGGGGAAGTCATCATCGTCGATGAATTTACCGGACGTTTGATGCCCGGCCGCCGCTACAGTGAAGGATTGCACCAGGCCCTGGAAGCCAAGGAAAACGTCAAGATCGAAAACGAGAACCAGACACTGGCCACCATTACCTTCCAGAACTATTTCAGAATGTACACAAAACTTTCCGGTATGACCGGTACGGCCGATACCGAGGCGGCCGAATTTAAAAAGATTTACGATCTGGATGTGATGGTGATACCCACCAACATGCCCATGGTACGCCGGGATGCCCCGGATGCGATTTACAAAACCCGCAAAGAGAAATATAATGCAGCACTAGACGAGATTGTAGAATTGCATAAAAAAGGACAACCGGTTCTGGTGGGCACCATCTCCATTGATGTTTCCGAAGATTTCAGCAAAAAATTGAAGAAACGGGGCATCAAACATACGGTTCTGAATGCCAAAAATCACGAGAAAGAGGCTGAGATCATTGCTGAGGCCGGTCAGATGGGAGCGGTGACGATCTCCACCAACATGGCCGGACGAGGGACGGATATCGTCTTGGGTGAAGGCGTAACGGATTTAGGCGGACTTCACATTCTCGGCACCGAACGGCATGAGAGCCGTCGTATCGACAATCAGTTGCGCGGCCGGTCCGGCCGGCAGGGGGACCCCGGTTCTTCTCGATTTTATCTGGCCCTTGAAGATGATCTTTTGCGCATATTCGGTGGCGAACGCATCACCGGCATCATGGAGAAGCTGGGCATGGAGGAGGGCGAGCCCATCGAGCACAACATGATCAGCCGGGCCATTGAAAACGCCCAGGCCAAGGTCGAAGGACACAACTTCGACATACGCAAACAGCTGATCGAGTATGACGATGTCATGAACCAGCAGCGGGAGGTGATTTACCGGCAACGCCGGGAAGCGCTGGCCGGCAAAAGTCTGAAAGACTCGATTTGGGAGATGATCCGCGATAAAGCTGAAGAGATTGCCGATACCACTGTCGGTGATGAGGTCCACGCGGAAGAGTGGGATCTCAAGGAAATCAATGATGCAGTTTACAAACAGTTTAATTTCCGTTTAAATTCGCTTAACCACGAAACCCTGGACGGTCTCAACCGGGACGGTCTGGCTGAATTGATATTTGAGGCTGCCGAAAAGGTATATGAAGAACGCGAAGCCATGATCGGTTCGGATGAATCCAGACAACTGGAGCGGGTGGTCATGCTGCAGACCGTCGACAGTCTGTGGAAAGATCATCTGCTTTCCATGGATCATCTGAAGGAGGGCATCGGTTTAAGGGGATATGCCCAGCAAAATCCGCTGATCGTTTACAAAAAAGAAGGCTATGAATTGTTTCAGGACATGATCCACAGAATCCAGGAGGAGACCCTGGGGATTCTGTACCGCATCCAGATTGCCGAACCGCAGCGAATAGATGATCTGCGGCAGCCCCGGCAGCAGGAGATGGTTTTTTCAGGCAGCGGAGAATCTGAGAAGAAAAAACCGCAAACGCGATCCACCGGAAAAGTCGGACGTAATGCGCCGTGCCCCTGCGGCAGCGGGAAAAAGTATAAGAAATGCTGCGGCAGATAGGCAGCCGCTGGCAAGAAAAATTTTATGCGCCCCTTTACAACCGTCAAATCAAGTGATTATAGTTAACCTATACAGTCAAGGTATCATTGGGTAAAATTCAATGGGCCAGTATGATTCTGAAATAGAGGAAGGTGTCGGTTCCCAGACGGATATAGATGTCGAAGAGCCACCCATGTACAAAGTGATGCTGCTCAACGATGACTACACCACCATGGAGTTTGTGGTCGAAGTTCTGGTTTATGTGTTTCAGAAGTCATCCGAGGAAGCCATGCGAATTATGCTCAATGTGCACCGTGTCGGTGTCGGGGTTTGCGGCCTGTATCCTTATGAAGTCGCAGAGACCAAAGTGGACACGGTGGATTCTTTAGCCCGCGAAAACGGGTTTCCCTTAAAATGTGTTATGGAAAGAGATTAGATTATGATCAGCAAAGAACTTAGTGCTACTCTTGGCTTTGCTGTCAGAGAGGCAAAAAAAAGACGTCACGAATATGTCAGCATCGAGCACATTCTTTTTGCAATCCTATACGATCCGACCGGCATCGACATTGTCGAAAACTGTGGTGGCAATGTCGAAAACCTGATTAACTCAATTGAAGACTTTTTTCAGGAAAAAATCGAACGGATCCCCGCTGGCAACGAATATGTGCTCCAACAAACCATCGGGTTTCAACGCGTAATTCAGCGGGCGGTCAATCATGCCCGTTCCGCCGAAAAACCGGAAGTAACCGTCAGTGACATACTGGCTTCCATTTTTCTGGAAAAGGATTCCCACGCCGAGTACTTTCTCAGCGCCGAAGGGATCACACGCCTGGATGTGCTGAATTTTATTGCCCATCACGTTTCCAAGACCATTCAGGAGGAAACCCCGGGCGAATCGACAAAATCTTCCAAAGAACAGCGTAAGAAAAAAACGAACCCACTGGAACTTTTTACGACGGATTTGATTAAATTTGCCGCCCAGGGTAAGCTGGATCCGCTTATCGGGCGCAAGACCGAAATGGAACGAACCATGCAGGTCCTGTGCCGCCGTCGCAAAAACAATCCGGTGTATATCGGTGATCCGGGCGTCGGTAAGACGGCCATGGCCGAGGGACTGGCCCAGAGGATCCAAAGTGGAGACATTCCCGAACTGCTGAAAGACGTTGAAATCTTTGCCCTTGATCTCGGCGGAATGCTGGCCGGCACCAAGTTTCGCGGTGATTTCGAACAGCGTCTGAAGGGGGTCATTGCCGAGCTGAAAAAAAGACCCAAGGCAATATTGTTTATTGATGAAATTCACACCATTGTCGGTGCCGGCGCCACCAGCAGCGGTTCCATGGATGCCTCCAATATCTTGAAACCGGTTCTGACCAGCGGCGAAATTCGCTGCATCGGATCCTCCACCTTTGAGGAATTTAAAACTCATTTCGAGAAAGACCGTGCCCTGGCGCGTCGTTTTGAAAAAATCGAGATTTTTGAACCGCCTGTTACCGAAGCCGTACAGATACTAAAAGGGCTGAGATCCCGCTACGAGGAGCACCACGGCATTACCTACAGTGACTCGGCCTTGAAAGCGGCGGCAGAACTGTCCTCTAAATTTCTTAATGATCGATACTTGCCGGACAAAGCCATCGATGTCATCGACGAAGCCGGCGCCTTTATCAGACTTACCGGGGCCGCCAACAGAAAGAAAATCAACCCGGCGGACATTGAAAAAATCGTGGCCAAAATGGCACGCATACCGACCCAGAGTGTGTCGACCTCGGATCGCACCAAATTGGAACACTTGGCGGACGGCCTCAAACGGGTTGTTTTCGGTCAGGACGATGCCATCAAGGCGCTGGTGACCTCAATCAAACGCTCACGGGCAGGTTTGGGTACCCCCGAACGCCCGGTCGGCTGTTTTCTGTTTACGGGACCCACCGGGGTCGGTAAGACCGAGGTCGCCCGGCAGGTGGCCATTAATTTAGGAGTGGAATTCATTCGCTACGATATGAGCGAATACATGGAAAAACATGCCGTCGCGCGCCTGATCGGCGCACCTCCCGGTTACATTGGCTTTGAACAGGGTGGGTTGCTGACCGACGGTATTCGCAAACATCCGCACTCCGTATTATTATTGGATGAGATCGAAAAAGCGCATCCGGACCTTTTCAGCATTCTGCTCCAGGTTATGGACCACGCAACCTTGACGGATAATACCGGGAAAAAGGCGGATTTCAGAAACGTCATCCTGATGATGACATCCAATGCCGGCACGCGCGAGATGAGCCAGCAGACCATCGGTTTTGGAGATGTGAAAAAAGACACGGCTTCCAAAGGTATCAAGGCGATCGAGAAAATGTTTAGCCCGGAATTTCGTAACCGCCTGGATGAGGTGATCAATTTTAATTCCCTTAATCTTGATATCATGGAAAAAGTGGTTGACAAGTTCATGCGGGAACTAAACGGACAGCTGGCCGTCAAGAAAATCAAACTGACCATATCCGATAGAGTGCGAACCTGGCTGGCCCAAAAAGGCTACGATCCGCAGTACGGCGCACGACCCCTGGCACGGGTCATGCAAACCGAAATTAAGGATGCCCTGTCGGATGAAATTCTGTTTGGTCGCATGCAAAAAGGCGGGGAGGTTGGCGTCGCCCTGAAAAACGACAAGCTGGTCTTCAATTATGGCCCGGTTGAACGAAAGTCCAGGGAATCCCGCAGCCGGAACAGGGAAAATGAAGCCGTGGTCGTTTGATGACCGTGGCGGGGTTGGCAACACTTGATTTAAGGTGGAACTTAGTTAGTGGATCCGGAAGCATGCCGGCTGAAATGAGCAGATTGTTTTCGAGAAATGTATTCGATACTCAATAAGTGCCTGAAATGAATAAAGTAAAGACATTAGT
>JBAVYC010000723.1:0-2561 GCA_049698595.1 Desulfobacterales bacterium
GGTATACCCCATCTCGGATGAATGGTGGAAGAAGTAAGAGAAATGCATAATAAATTTTGGATTTTGGATTTTAGAATTTGGATTTAAGGTCCGCCTATTTCCGAGCTGTAGGCTCTACCCTCCGGGACGGAGTCGAACCGAAAGCCGGCGGATCAATTTAACATAAAATGATAGAGCAAAGCGATACAACAAATCCGCAATCAAAAATCTAAAATCTAAAATTGCCTCAAACAGAGGGATACGCGATGGGTTTTGCATACGATTTCGACTGGGGGGTCTTGTGGCGGCAGCCGTACGGAATGTGGCTGCTCCAGGGCCTCTGGTTAACAATCAAAATAGGGTTTCTGGCCTGGATCATTGCGTTTTTTTGGGGTATTTGTATCGGTACCTTGCGTGTGACCCCCTGGCGCTGGCTGCGCTTTTTTTCCAGCGCCTATACCGAAATTTTTCGCAACATCCCCTTCCTCGTCCAGCTCTTTTTCTGGTATTACGCCGGACCGATGCTCTTCGGTGAAACCTTCGGACGTCAGATCAACCAGATTTCGGGGCTCAATATTTATGTGGCTGTCGTTGCCCTCGGGCTGTATACCGCTTCTCGCGTGGCGGAACATATGCGGGCCGGATTCGCATCGATCAGCCCCGATCAGTACCAGGCCGTTTTGTCTACCGGGATGACCCAATCCCAGATGTACCGCCATGTGATCATCCCCTATGCCTTGAGGATCATCACGCCGCCGTTGACCACCGAGTTTTTGACCATTTTTAAGAACTCATCGGTGGCGATGACCATCGGCGTGGCCGAGCTGACCTTCATGAGTTATCGCATCGACTCGGAAACTTTCCATGGCCTGGAGGCGACCACCGGAGCCATGGCCATCTATCTGGTTCTGGGACTTACCGTGGTCCAGGTGATGAGCATTATCGAAAACAGATTCAAAATACCCGGCATGGTGGGGAGGTAACCATGTTTGATGCGGTAACCGGCAACATCACCTTTTTGTTAGGTGGCTTCGGCGTGACCCTGCAGTTAAGCTTCTTTGCCCTGACCGGCGGCATCGCTCTGGGGGCCCTGGTCGGCCTGGGGCGCATCTCAAAAAAACAATGGATTTACCAGCCGATCACCCTTTATGTTAATTTTATCCGCAACTTACCGCTGCTGCTGGTCATTTTCTGGTTTTACTTTGTGATGCCGATCATCGCCGGACGACCGCTGAACCCTTTTCTTTCGGCGGTGATTGCCTTTATTATCTTCGAGGCGACCTATTTCGGTGAAATCTTTCGCGCCGGATACCAATCCATCAGCAAAGACCTGTCCGCCGCGGCCTACTCCACCGGCATGACCTACACCCAGACGGCCCGTTACATTCTGATTCCCATAGCATTCCGGCGCATGCTGCCCAGTTTGATTACCCAATCCATCGTTACCTTCCAGGACACCAGCCTGGCTTTTGTCATCGGTTTGCAGGAATTTGTCCGCCGAACCTCCATTGTTGACAACCTTGAAGTTCGCTCCATTCAACTCTACGGCTTTGTGGCCATTGTATTTTTCATTTTTTGTTTTATCGGATCGAAGATTTCCAGGCATTTCGAAGAAAAAGGCCGAAAGACAGGTTTGCTATGATTGAAATCAAAAATGTCAGCAAAAGGTTTGGCGATTTTAAGGTGTTGTCCGACATCAACGAGACCGTCGAACGGGGCCAAACCATGGTTATTTGCGGACCGAGCGGCTCCGGCAAAAGTACGCTGCTGCGCTGCGTCAACGGATTGGAGCCCTATCAGGAAGGAGAAATCATTGTCGACGGTGTCTCGCTCAGTGACCCCAAAACAAATCTTTATAAACTGAGGGAAAATATCGGCATGGTATTTCAGCGTTTTGAACTTTACCCGCATATGACGGTCATCCAAAACATCTCCCTGGCCCCCATGAAAGTTCGCAAGTGGTCGAAAGATAAAGCCCAAAAAAAGGCCATGGAACTGTTGGAGCGTGTCGGCATTCCCGAAAAAGCGCAGTCTTTTCCGGCCAACCTCTCCGGCGGCCAACAGCAACGGGTGGCCATCGCCCGCTCCCTGGCCATGGAACCCAGTTACATGATGTTTGACGAGCCCACCTCGGCACTGGATCCCGAAATGATCAAAGAAGTCCTGGATGTCATGATCGATCTGGCCAAAGAGGGGATGACCATGCTCTGTGTCACCCATGAGATGGGCTTCGCCCGGGAAGTCGCCGATGAAATTATCTTCATGGATTTTGGCCGCATCGTCGAACGGGGAACTTATGAGGGGTTCTTCAAAAATCCCAAGAGTGAAAGAGCCAAGGAATTTTTAAAACAAATCCTGTAGACAATATGCTTTGGGGGAACTTAGCTCCGCTTCGCTCCGCAATTGGAATGATGGAATCATGGATTCTGGAATATTGGAGTGGTGGATTTAGAGAATCAAAACGAATATAATTGTATTGATTTTCTCGTAATACTGGCATATTTTCTGGGTGAAAGCAGAAAATGGATGCCTGATGGGCATCATCATAAAATGTAGATACAACATTTTTTGTAGAATAGATC
>JBAVYC010000724.1:0-2312 GCA_049698595.1 Desulfobacterales bacterium
TTGACACGATTCAGAAACAGATTGCTGTTGAATTTTCGGCTGGTTTCCGGAGCCCAGCTGGAAGGGAAAAAATTGCTGGACTGGCTGCAGACAGAGCCGCCCTCAAAAAGTATGAAAACCCTGGCGACGATCTCATTTGTTTTTGCAGCTTTAAACATCGCACTTTTTTTGTGGCACCAACTCGGACATATACCACCCTATTGGATGCTTTCACTTTTCATTTATATCGTTTTTTATCTCTCAAATCTAAAGCTGCTCAAACATTTTTTTGATGTCATTGCTCAGCTAGACGATGAGCTTAGCAAATTCAGACAGATCCTGAAATTTCTAGAAACCTACCCCTACGGCGACAACCGCAATCTGAAAGCATTATGCACACCATTTTTGGAGCATGCCACATCACCCTCGCGCCGGCTTCGAAAAATTAAGTTCGTTTCGACGGCGATCGGACTCCGAATGAATCCGATCATGGCCCTTTTCCTGAATGTCGCATTTCCCTGGGACTTCTTTTTTTCCACCCTCATCAATCGGTACCGAGCTGAAATTGCAGAACAATTGCCGCAATGGCTGAACGCCTGGGAAAAACTGGAAGCCTCGATCTCCCTGGCAGATTTTGCCTATCTGAATCCGGACTATGTATTCCCTGAATTCATCCCCGGCGGGGGTAGCCCGGATCAACCGATTTTAACGGCTAAAGAACTGGGGCATCCGTTGATTCCCGCAGATCAGAAAATCTGTAACGATTTTTCCTTAAACCAATCAGGTCAGGCTTTTATCGTTACCGGATCCAATATGTCCGGGAAAAGTTCCTTTTTAAAAACCATCGGTGTCAACCTGTGTCTGGCCTACGCCGGGGGACCGGTCAATGCCGGGAGTTTTCAATCGGCTCTGTTTCGAATATTTACCTGCATTAAGATCAACGATTCCATCGTCGATGGATTTTCTTTTTTCTATGCTGAAGTCAAGCGTCTGAAAGCGCTGCTGGATGCGCTGCGGGTAAATCACCCATTGCCGCTTTTCTTTTTAATTGACGAAATATTCAAGGGCACGAATAATCGTGAAAGGCTGGTCGGCAGCCGTTCCTATATACGCAACTTGATCGGTCAAAATGGCGGCGGGTTGGTTGCCACCCATGATTTGGAACTCGTCAAATTGGCAGATGATTTTTCCAATATCACCAACTGCCACTTCAGAGAAGACGTGGTCGGGGGCAAAATGGTATTTGATTATAAATTACGTCCCGGTCCCTGTCCAACCACCAATGCGTTGAAAATTATGCGGATGGAAGGATTGCCGGTGGATTGACCGCCGCGGCGCGCTTAGCGAAAGGATCAAGGTCACTTGACAACCTCCTCCCGAATCAGTTATAGGCTTTCAGCACGACGTTACCCTACCGGGATTTTAATCGGGTAAATCCTTATTAACCCTGCACTATTGAAAGGAGAAAAAATGGAACGTAAAGGTTTTATGGTACTGGTACTGGTCCTAGTGTCGATTTTCCTGATCACATCAGCCCCCCAGGCGGAACAAAAATTCCTGCGAATGTTCTCCGGCCCCGAAGGAGGATCCTGGTATCCCCTCGGCTCGGCCATGATGGGCATTGTGGAAAAGGGTACGGGGATCTCCTCATCCAACGGCCCCGGCGGCGGCGTGGGCAACTGCAAGGCCGTCAACGGGGGACGGGCCGATCTCGGCTGGACCTACACCCACACAGCCTACAATGCCTACAGCGGCCGCGGCAAATTTAAGAAAAAAAACGAGAATCTGCGACATTTGATGTCCCTGTACCCGGGCGTATTTCAGATAGCGGTACCAAAGTCCAGCAAGATAAATTCGATTGCCGACCTCAAGGACAAGCGCATCGTACCCGGCAAGATCGGCTTCTCCGGGACGGTGATCGCCGAACAGGTCCTGAAAGCCTATGATATCACCTTCGACAGCATCAAGAAAAACGGCGGATCGATCAGCTATGTCGGCTACTCCGACTCTTCCGCGCTCATGAAAGACGGCCACAGCGACTGTTACATGGCCGTGACGTCCTGTCCCCAATCCACCATCATAGACCTGAACTTCCGGCCGGGAGTCAGATTTCTGCCCATTGATAAGGAGCACATGGACAGAATTCTTGAGATGGAACCCGGACTGATGGCAACAGCTATCCCCAAGGGCGCCTATAAAGGCCTGGAAGCCGACGTTCCGGCGGTCGGCACCATGACCGCCATCGTAATCCACAAGGACGTATCCGATGATCTGGCCTATAAAATTGTCAAAACCCTGTATGCCAACTGGCCCGAGCTGGCCAAGGTCAAAAA
>JBAVYC010000725.1:0-3476 GCA_049698595.1 Desulfobacterales bacterium
GAGTATTATAATTCATCAAAAGAGACAAATCGACACGCGGCGCCAGCGTTTCCAGCATTCGTCATTCGTCACTCCAGGGCCGTGCCATGGTTCCTAATAAAATCCTGCAAACTCGCTTGCTGGATGGCGTTCAGCTTTTGAAATTGCAGACGAACCTGCCGTATTTCAATCGCATCGCCGGGAATATCCTCAGGTATCACGACATCGGTTATGGTTTTAAACGGCATATTCGCCAGGTAAAACCCACAATCAGCCAGTAAGATATCCAGCACAACTGCCTGGCTTAATTGTTCCTTACTATCCGCATGATGAAACATAAGCCCGCCCATGCTGATGCTATCGATTTTACCAAGCTTGACCGGCTTGGCATTGAACACGGCGCAGGCGATGCAGCCCATGCTCTTACCGTGAATTTTCAGGGGTCCGGCGGAGATGGAACGGATCAAAGCAAACGCATCTTTTTTCAGTTGAAATCGTTTGTGATATCGATACTCAATCCGCTTTTTCTCTTCTGAGTCATCCAGCTCCAGCAGCAGTGAATCATTGATACCACTTGGGTTGTAACCGTTCTGAATTATGCCAATTTCATTGACCAACTGGCTGGGATCGTCTTTGCTGATATAATGAATGTTATCCATGTCGCTCACCTTTTCTTTGTGACTGGGTGGCTAATAAGCACTTTCAAAATATTTAACGCCGACGCCGTATGGAAAGGCTTCGCCATTGGGCGCTTCTTGGCACCATTTTACCTCCGCCAGGGTGACGATGTGCAACCCCTCGCAAAAGCCGCTGCAGGAGCCATCCGGATGGGCTTCTTTTAAGCGGACATAAAGGGTGGCCCCGGGTCGCAGAAATAAATTCGATTTAAAGCACATACCGCCCGTGCCGATATTCAGTGTGTGCGCATTATAAGAATCCTCCTTATTGAAATATGAGATCGCAATATCGGCGGCATAGCAATGACGTTCATAAGCTCTTTTTTCTGCATGGGTGTTCATCTTTGACCCCTGTCAAGTTTTTTATGGGTGAATCCTGCCAGGGCTGTCGAGCCTTCAATGGAAATGAATCAGGTTGGTGCCAGCTGCAGAGTATTAGGGCCGACAAACCGAATGTGTATCCGCTGTTTTTTCATTTCTAGGAAATTATAATAAAAGACCTCCTGCCCGAACGGATAGACTTTCTTCAGGTTATAGGTATCAATCAGGATGATATTGGCGTTGCTCAAGTTTTCCTGCAGTGCATTCAGCAACTCAAAGGCCGAATTGCCGTCAAAATCGCCCATCAAACGAATGTATAGATTATCAATCGTTCGATGGGTACTGATTTTAAAATTTTGAGCCATCTGTGCTCTCCTGCGAGAAATTTAACCCCGATTGAGCATGGCACATTCAGGTGGTACGGGGTATCGGGTGTTCGGTATCGGTGTTTATCGGTTCTTATCCTCATATGCCTGCATAACGTGTGCCATCCAATAGCATTTTTAATAATCAATATAATTACGTATACTTAGCTGCAATCGCACACAACTACATCATGCTGAGCAATTAAAGTATAGCAAAACTTCGAATACGCGTTTCGCAAAATTGCTACACGAGGGTTCCGGAATTTTTAAATCCGGAACGTTGAACCCGTCTCGGCTGCTTTCGACAGGCTCAAGCCCTGAGCTTGCCGAAGGTTGAACCGCTCATCCTCGGTTTTAGCAACACATCTGCGACTGCCCCTTTGATTCGATCCACATCACCATAATTTCTGCATTGATAAACCATGACGGCAAGGTCTGGAAAGTGCTGTTTAAGGTCCTGGTAAAGTCTCAGTGCGCCGAACCCGTCCGAATTGGCATCCAGCAGTACCAGGTCCGGCTGCGTATTGCCGAGATGTTCCCAGAGTAAGGCCGCATCGGCGACACTTTCGACCCAGTGGCCCTCAAACCACAGGCTTTCTGCAAGAAGAGTCCGAAATTGCGGTTGTTCACCCAGCACCAGTATCTTGGGCATGATTACGTCTCCCCGGTTTCGTCCGCCCTGTCTGACTCTGAAAATGAGCCTGCCGGAAATGGCTCAAGCCCCTGCCTATCCGCTGCAGCAACGTTGATGTCGCATTCGGGAAACAATGCAGTCAGCATTGCAATCAATTCATGGTTAACCCGTCCCTGCTGAGAAAGAATTACGATTTTCTTCACGGCAAACCTTTCAATTCTGCTTTTTAGTGTAAGCTATCTTGTTCCTGCTTCGGATTCGCTGCTATTTTGTGGTCCTGCAATTCACATCAACCGTTGCAGTTCCATCAGGCGCTTTGAGGCAATGATCGCGCCAAAAACAGTTCATCCGGTTACACTGTGGCCAGCCCCTGCGATAGCAGTCAATATTGCCTTCAGCGCGCTGTATACTTCTAACCAGGTTAACTAAATCCACATAATCCGGCTTTGTGTTAAAAGTGTTTTCGGTCTTCATTGTCTCCAGCAGCTGTATTTTTAGGCTAACCTTCATGAAAAACTAAACGCCGACGGCTTTCTCCATTGTTTCCATTTTATTCTTGCAGGCAATGCAATATGTCGTCACCGGTCTGGCTTTTAATCGCTGTATTGGGATGTCATCACCACACACGTCGCAGATCCCGAAGGTTCCGTCTTCGAACCGCGCGATAGACCGGTTAATTTTACGGATCAATTTATTTTCCCGATCTCGCATTCTCAGCCTGAGTGTCCGGTCTGCTTCATGGGTGGCTTGATCGATGAATTCGGGCGAATCCGCTGTGAATTCCAGGAGGAGTGAGACGGTCTCGTCACTTTTTTTCAAAAGGTCATTCAATTGTTTCATCAGAATTGCATGAAAGTATTCTAAATCGTGAGTTTCCATGGTAGCTAATTTCCTGAACTTCAATTCGAAATTTTAGACCCAACTCCAAAGCAGGGAAGATCACTGTTTGAGACAGGTTTACTATTTCAAAAAAGATCGCGCTTGTCCATAGAGCGACGGCCTCATTTTAATGGGAGGATTACCTATTGACGGGAAATTGTCCGGGATGGCAGGGGAAATAAGCTCAAAGCGGAAGAGATAGAAGATGAAGAGATGAGAGAATATGAAGGTGGGAAGATGAGAAGGTAAGGTGGTTAGAGGTGGTTCCTTCGGCCGTTTGAGGTTTGAGGCAAAAAGGAGCTGAAAGCGGGAGAGATAGAAGATAAGAAGATGAGAAGGTATTCTGTCAATTTAATAAAAAACAGATAGAGCGCAGCGATACAACAAATCCGCAATCCACAATCCAAAATTGCTCCTAAAAGTTGGTTTAACGGAATTTAAACCGGAAGAAAATTAATGCCACGTTGTGGAAGATCTTCATCACCTCACCCCTAACCCGCATCCCGTAACCCGTAGCTCGCAACCCGCAAACGCTTCATTCCTTCCACAGGTCGACATCGACAAGACCCAGCCGGGCGGCATAGCGCACCAATTCAAGTGTGCTGTGAAGCCCCAGTTTAC
>JBAVYC010000726.1:0-6529 GCA_049698595.1 Desulfobacterales bacterium
GAAGGATATCGACGGCACCTTTGGAGTGGCCGATTAATATCAAATAATCTTCTTTCTTAAGCGCCAGATTCTCCACAGCTTTTGCGATTTGTTTGGCATTATAGTCACTGCTGGAACGTCCGCTGACGATTAATGGCTCTATTTGGTAGCCCCGTGGACGTAGATGCTCCATTGCTGTCTCAAATGGAAAGGCAGTATCGGCGATGCATTCCCCCAAAAGACCCGGTACAATGAGAATTCTTAAATTTATATTGCTGGCCGGAAGCGGTCTGAGCTGTTCGGCAGACATGCGTTCATCGCTGAGCCGTGTCAGATAATTCTCACAGTTTCCGGCTTTATCTCGATATTCCGGGGCCTCTGATAGTAATTTGCAAAAAATCTCTCGAAAACGTGTCCGATTGTCCTTGACGGCGGGCATTCCCACAGGATTTAAGATTTGTGCCGGTGTTTCAAGACTAAATTCTTGCAGGTTTGCAGCGGAGCACCCTAAAAGAATAATAATTTGGAAAATTATGAGTAAAAAACAGCGAGAAAAGAACATAAATTATATCCAAAAAAAAGATTATACTTGAAAATACTTATGCTGCTATTTTGAAGCTGGCATTGGCTATTGCAGAACATCTTTAAACTCATTGGTGCGAGATGATTTTAACAAGTTTTTGTAAAAAGATAGATTATGATTCAATATTTAACAATCTCGCATTTTATAAAATCAGTACCTGCAAACCTCAAAATGACAGATTTAGGATTTTTTTTCTGTGCTTTATTATTTTAGAATGATAGCTGCCCAATTTTGTATTTCAGTCACTTAGAGCATCAACAGGAAAATAAGCATAAGAATAAAGTAGATGACCAGAATAATATAAGTTGATATCCAGCGACGTTCTGCCCTGATGAGATCTGACCCTCGCAGAACATAACCGGATATATCTTTAGATGCGGGGGCGCTGGCAAAACCGGCCAAAAAGGACACACCGACGGCAACTAGAAAGCCGAAAAGATTCCACCACATCCAGAAAACACCGGGCATGCTCATCCATAAAAACAGGTTAAACCCGACCCCACACAAGATACCGGCGATGATGCTTTTAGCTGTCACATTTTTTGATAAGACCCCGACGGCAAAGGCAGCCAGGATAGGCCCGGCAAAGGCCGATCCGATCTTGTTGATGGATTCGATGACAGTCCCAGAAATATCACCAACAACAAAAGCAAATCCGGTAATCAAAACTCCCCAGCCAACCGTTGTCAGCTTGCTGACCAACAGCAGGCGATTTTTATCTTTTAACTGCGGAGCGATAAAGTCGTGCACGGTGGCTGCCGAAAGCGAATTTAACGCCGAATCAAGACTTGACATGGCTGCCGACAGCAATGATGCGAAGATCAGAGCCCGCAAACCTTGAGGGATATGGAACAGAACAAATTGCGGTACCAGGTAATCTGGTTTGTCATAAGGCACCTGAGAGCGCAATTCAGGGGAATTCTGGTAGACGGCCAGCATGACCACCCCGAGGATAACATAGAGAGCCGTCAATGGAAAACGGGCAAATCCATTAAGGAGCAGCGATTTTTTGGTGTCGGCGGTCGTCGCCGCTGACAATTCGCGTTGAACCTGACTCTGATCGGTACCGTAATAGGATGTATAAAGAAAGATGCCGCCGATTAAAAATGCCCAGAATGGTACCGAATCTCCGCTGCCACCGAGTCCGGTCGCAGGATCGATAGCGATGCGTCGCACCTCCGGGAACGCGGCCCAGACATCAGCTGGGCCGCCGACCATCTCCTCGGCATAGATGATACAGATGATGATACCGCCGACCAAAATGACCATCTGGATCACATCCGAGTAAACCACGGCGGTGATGCCCCCGATGGTGTCATAAATCACCGTTACCACACCGATGATGACAATGGTCAGCCACAACGGAATTCCCAGGCACACCGCAAGCACGATTCCGCTGGCATATACCCCGACGCCGGTCGACAACCCGCGGCTGACAAGAAACACCAGGCTGACCAGATACCTCACCGATGGATCATAGCGCCATTCCAGATATTCGTAGACACTGACCAGTTTGAGTTTACGAAAAAAGGGGATCAGAAACACCATCACCAAAATGATCGCCAACGGTACGGCCAGCTCATATTGCAGCCAAGTCAGGCCGCCCCCTTCTTTCAGGGCCACAAAAGCCGGAATCGAAATAAAGCTGATGGCAGATGTCTGAGTAGCCATGGTGGACATCCCCACCGACCACCAGGATAATTTGCGTCCGCCCACAAAATAATCTTCTTCACTTGACTGGCTTTTTCCTAAATAAACGCTCAGACCGATCATCCCGCTCAGGTAAGTTAGGATAATCACCCAATCAAGTGCATTCATTCGGTCTCCGTTTCAAAATCTACATCTGATCGGTTCTGGTCGATGCGAATTTCAATAAACTGGCAGCAGTTTAGGTTTTCAACTGAGATCACGCCATGCTTCCGGGGCCGGAAACGGCAGCCCTTACTTGGTTTCTGCCCCTTCTTGTTCGTCAACCCAGTGCAGCACATCTCGGATGATGGACCAACGCGGCTTTTTCTGCTCCTCACTCTTGCCCAGGATCCACTTGTCATAAAGCGTGTTGATGAATCCGCTGGTCTTTTTCAGTTTCAGCCAGTCGTCGACAAAGTCTCCAAAATCCGAATCACCCAGCGGCATGGCTAAACCGGCATGAGCCTTTATGTGAGGCTCCGGTACAACGACTGAATAGGAAGGGTAGATGATGGTCCAGGCTGAACCCGCTTCGGCGCTGATGACGAGTCCACCAACCCCTTTCGGATTGTCTGTGAAAAATTCGCGATAGGTTTCCAAGAGTTCTATATCGGTATTTGGCAAGGCGCGTTTGACATCTTTTGCCCGGCTTTCCCCCACCACGCCCAAGCGAATAGTGCGTTCTTTGTCTATCATGCGCCAATTTTTAAACTCATGGCGCCGGTAATCCTTTACAACCACGGACTCTGTAATATTCATGTAGGGCTCAGAGAAATTAGCCTTGGTGAGCCGTTCCGAAGTGACAATCAGCCCGCCAATGGCCACATCAAATTTGTTCTGATCGAGGTCTTTGAAAAGGGTTTCATAGGTCCATGGGATAAACTCCGGCTCACCCCCAAGCTCCCGGGAAAGTTCGTCCATGAGCGCCACGTCAAAACCAACCAGATCGCCTTTTTGGTTATGATAGGAAAACGGCAGATTTTCACGGTTGTAGCCTACCCGCAGCCTGCCGCGCTTAATAATGGACTCAAGTTGACTTTTTTCTAGTGTCATCTCTTTTGAGTCGGCTTTTTCGGTATCGGCCGGCTGTGAATCCTTTTTTACCTCCGACTGCATCAGGGTACGTCGCGGAATATCTTCTTTGCTGACCATCTCAGACAACAAGAAACGTGTGCCCAGGAGGGCAGCGCTAAAAAGCACCAAGGAAATTATCGCAAAGCTGAAAATACGGGACCAATTGATCCGCACGGCACCGGTTGCTGCGCAGGCAGCCACCAAGGTGAATGTAAACAGATTCATGACAGCCAAAAGGGTTGCGAACCAGCTGTTGAGGACGCCTGTGACAACATAAAGCTGATACATATCTGAAGGAATCTGCATCTGGTCCAAAAGAAAAGGCAGTGCCAAATCCACACCCCCAAACAAGGTAAACAATCCCAGCACGGCGAAGCCCGGATAGTCTGTAAGGGCAATACTTTTGCCGACAAACCAGCCGGCAAAAAGCACAAAGAGCAGCGTCAGCAGTTTGCCGATGTTGGGAAAGTTAAAGGAGGTCGGCACCAGCACCTCAACGTAGTTATCGGTGTCGTCGTTTCTTATCCTGAAATCCTCAAATAGCGTTCTGGCATTTTCGACCAGCATTGGCAGCGTGATGAACAGGTTGCCTGTGACGAAGCCGGTTACCAGCGCATCACGAGCAGATTTGAGGATTGCACGGTAACTGAAAGGGGTAATGGCGGCCGCCAATCCAGGTAAAATCCAAAAAGTCAATAAAAGTGTTGCGACAATAAAGGGTATGATATAGCTTTGCAACCGGCCGAACTCTTCAATGGTCATGGTGCCCGAAGCATTGGCGGCAATGGCGAAAACACCAACGGGGGTAACTTTTACCACCATCATCGCGATCCGGGTGAGCGTTTTTGAGATGGCCTCGAAAATTTCAATCAGACTCTGTTTGTTTTCAACGCCGATCAGCGCGACACCAAAGGCGACGCTAAACACTGCTGCCGCGGGTACCACTGTACGAGCCAAGGAGCTAAACGGGTTGACGGGAATGTAGAGGTCGATAAAGTCCACCTCGGCGATTTCGACCAGGCTGGCACTGAAAAAAGAGCCGGCCTTGATGGAGGGAAACGCCAGGGGCATTAGAAAAACGATGGTAAAAGCCAGCAACCAGGACGCGACCAAAACAATGCCTCCTGTGAGAGCAAGCCTTCCTGCCTTCTCATAGCTCAAAGACCCGATGCCTAACATTAATGATACCACCATGTAGGGTAGGATCGACATCTGAATCAGGCCGATGTATGCTCTTCCAACGATAGCGAGTACCGATGCCTTTTCCCCGAAAAATACGCCGCAGAAAAGCCCAAACGCTAAACCAATGAGGATTTGGGTGGAAAGAGAAATGCCTCTTTTATTTTTCATCTGATCCTTCATAACATTTTTTGTTTCCTATCCTGAGACTTTAGACTTTCAGTGGAACTCGTGATAAATAAGATTATTCCAAAAAAGCGGAACCGGTGATATCCTCAATTGCATAATGCATACGCAAATATGTAATATTTTGCAAGTGTCCAAATTATTGACCGCCAGGCAAAATTATGGTTATAAGTCTTTGAGGAGTTGTTTATTAGCTGAACAAACCCAAAACTCCAGGAAATTATATCTTTCCCCTGGCCAATCCATATTCAGTGCCAATTTTACATATCGTGCCTTAGTCTAATATTTTGAATTAATTTATATTATTTTATATTTGTTTGGGTAACACACAATCAGTCCGCCCGTTTTTCGCATGCTGTCACAAAATTTTCTAAAGCGCTTTGAGTTTTCAGACGGGTTAATGGGATGATTTTGAGGCGAGCTATAGATAGAATAGGCTGACTAAAAAATATGGCTTGCTTTTAGATATCTTTAATATTTTAATCCCTCACTTTACTTCCCTACCGGGCAGACCAGCTCACATCCCCTGCAATACTTGACGCAATAAGAAGGTTGTTTATCACCATTAGGTTTCACCGCGACACCTTCTTCAAATTCATCGATCGCCAGGCGAACTTCCTGATGTTCTTCATCGCCTGCCGGTATCGCCATAACGGCTTCCTCAATATCTTTTTCCATTTTCACGTTGCAGTTCACCCTGTCATAGGTTCCGTTGATGCCGGGCAATATGGATTGACCCAGCTCATCGGCCGAATAAACGGTGTTTTGAAAAGCTTTTATAGGACAGGCTTTGCGGCAGGGTTGCTTGCAGCCTTTGCAGGGATTAAATTCAAGCGGGCCGGTGGCTTCTGCTTCGCGGTCCAGCAAAAGTGCCCGGAAACGGATGCGGGGGCCGTATTCAGGCGTGATCACCAGGTTGTTCTTGCCGATACATCCTAAACCGGCCGTCACAGCTGCATCTTTTAAAAAGATACCGCCTTTTTCAACAAAATAGGGCAGTTTATAGGTTTTGACAGAAAATGTATTCTCAATCCATTCGGACAGTTTCTTATTGATCCGTATGAGGATACGATTGCCAGGCGTTCCCTTGCCGTCCCACCAGTCAAGTTCCGGTTTATCGGCGTTGTGTGCAACCCCGATCACTACAACTGATACTGCATTTGCTGGCCAGGCCACCGCGTGGGGCTTAACATCGTCTTTCGCGTCTTGCCAATGCACTTGGAGGTTCATACCGATTTTAGGATAGATCCGGTGGGAAGCCGACGCTTTCAAAGATTCGACGCTGGCAACCCCTGCAATGGCTGCGCCCAATGATTTGGCTTTTTTAACAATTCTTTCAGTCAGCTTCGAGTTGGAAACCGAATTCATGGCTTTGTCCTTCCTTATCAACGCTCTCCCCAGCCGCTCATCTCGATCAAAGGAAACCATAAAAATACAAGTTGTTTGTCAACGCATATAATGCGTTCGCCCCTAACAGTACTGGAGGTCGTTAACCCAGGTGACGCCCAAACGCATCTGCCATCCGGATGGCCTCTATGATCCCTTCGGGTGTCAAATCGAATCCCACGTTGTGCAAATAGCTTTGTTTGTTATTAAAAACCGGATGAATGGCTGCATCCAATTCACTGTCTTTAACGCCCTCCAGACCGATCTGCGCCAATGTGGTCGGCAGTCCGACAGATCTGCAGAATGTGTACACTTCATCTATCAACGGCTGTGGCCTGGCTTCAAGGAATAACCCGGACAGGGTGCCGAATGCCACCTTTTCGCCGTGATAATATGCGTGCGTACCTTCCAGATTGCAGAGACAGTCATGAATGCCATGTGCAGTTGAGAGAC
>JBAVYC010000727.1:0-4691 GCA_049698595.1 Desulfobacterales bacterium
CCTGCATATTTCGGGCTGATGGCAAACACCGCAGAATGCATCTTGACTCCGGTCGGTATGCCTAAGGCCGGAATTTTATCACCAATCGCACGGTAGATATCCCTGGCAGTTCCATCCCCGCCGGCAAAAAGTAGAAGATCTACAGCTAATTGCTCCATTTTCCTGGCCGCCTTAAATGTGTCGTTAGCGTCTGTTTTCTCCCTTTTGATGTGGCCTATTACTTTCGGAGCAATTCCGCAGGTGATCGCCTCCTCTTCCCCCATGTCATAGGGATAGGTGACAACTTCGATCGAATCTTTCAAAGGTACAACTGACATGAGAGCTTTAATTGTGCGTTCAGGGGCCTCGGCCTGGGCGCCCATTTCTTTCGCTTTTTTTAAAATTTCATTGCCATCACTTCCCTTGAGTCCAACCCGTCCTCCCATCCCCGCGATTGGATTGACGATCAGCCCTACCTTCTTCATCGCTTGCGATCTTTTTTCCAGGCAGTTCATCATTTACCAAATTCCTGAATCATATTGCCAGGAATTGTCTGTTTAAAATTTACCCCAACGTTGCAACTAAGGGGCTTAGTCGAGTATGGATTTGGGGCTTTTTTTAAGGTAAGCCCGCCAGGTCATTGCCCATTTTTCCGGTTTGTCCAAATTCTCATAGTTTACCATATGAATTGGTGATCTATGCGGGGATGACTTGACCAGCTCCGAATCAGAATAGGCTTCGTCGGATATCTTTTTTAGCACCGCACACCAGTATTCCATATCATCTACTGAATACGACTCACAGAATTCCGGTGTAAACGGTTCCGGGACGATCCAGGGATGGTGACTCATAAAAAAAGACTGAAGCCCATAGTCCACCATCCGCCGCTGAATATCCATAGTGCCTACACCGGTATCCTCAGTTAGCGTTTCCCAACTCCATCTTTCCTGCTCCAATCGATATGCATCCGGTGCGTAATACCTTTTGGTTCCCTTTATATGTTCCAGCATTTTAGTTAAGTAATTATTATTAAGGACCGCCGTGTGGGCAACTTCCAAAAGACCTTCAGCCCCCAAACTCATTATCCATGCATAAGCCCTCAAGACGGCCGGGATGTTGCCGTGAAATTCTCTGACTTTACCGATGCTATCCGGCCTGTCATAATCTAAATGATATTTTTCTCCGTCAAATACGACCACCGGTTTCGGTAAAAATTTCGACAGCTCCTCTCTGACCCCGTAGGCGCCGTTTCCGGGCCCGAAACTCCCATGGGGCGATGAGAACGTCTTGTGGAGATTAAAATGGCAGGCATCAAAGCCGGCCTCCTTAGCCCTGGTGATCCCCAGGATCCCGTTACCGTTGGCCTGGTCATAGAAACACAGCCCGCCGGCTTCATGGATCACATCGGTAAACTCTTTGATGCGGGGATTATAAAGGCCGGTATCCTCCGGATTCGTTATCATTAATCCGGCGGTGCGACTGGATACAGCTGCCTTGAGCGCATCATAATCCGGGTATCCGTCCTTTCTGGGCATTAAGGTAATTACCTTGAAACCGACCGTCGCAGAGGTCGCCGCATTACATGGATGAGAGAAAATAGTGGTTATAATTTCATCCCTATGCGTGCCTTCGCCTTTAGCGGCATGATATGCTTTAAGGACATTCGCATGGGTATAGGTGGCCATTGAACCACTCGGCGCTTGGAAGGTAAAATGGTCCATACCCGAAATCTCTCTCAAAAACAGATCGAGTTTGTAAATAATTTCAAGAATCCCTTGAGCGCTATCCTCATCCTGACACGGATGAATTTCAGCCATCTCGGGCAAACGCGCTAAAGCTTCATTCACTTTAGGGCTGTATTTCATTGTCGCCGTTCCCTCAGCATCTATATTTGTCTCCATACCCAGGCACATCTGGGAAAGATGCAAAAAATGTCTTAAGACTTGAGGTTGGCCAACTTCAGGCAAGTCAGGCGCTTTTTTCCGGCGCATGTTATGAGGGATTAGAGATTTGGCTTCCCCAACCTGTGTCTTGATGGCATCATCGGTCTCCGGAATTAGAATGCCGCGCTCGCCTTTGCGTCCCATTTCCATAATGACCGGCTCACTCCAAACCGGAGATTGAAACTTTCTTACTTTCGGTAAGCTTTTCATTTTGCAAGGACCTCCTTCAAGGATCGGGTAAGTTTGTCAATGTCTTGCTTGCTGTGTATTTCGGTAACGCAATATAGAGAACTTTCACCCAATTCAGGAAAATTCTCGGATAGATCGATGCCGCCAAAAATGCTGCAATCAAGAAGGGCCGTATTAACGGTTTTTACAGATTTGCCCGTATCATCGAAATTCACAACGAACTCTTTAAATGCATTTGACGGAAATAAAACCTTCACGCCATTTAATTTCGAGAGGCAATCTATAGCATAGTACGACCGCTGAATGATGGGTTTCGCCGATTTCCTGAAAACCCTTGGGTCCCATCAGAGACATATAGACGGCAGCCGCTATCGTCCACAGACCTGCAACTGTTCCTAAGAAGTCCTTGCCTTTGTCCCTTCCGATATAAGAGGTTCTTTCAAACCGCGTGAATCCAAAACCATATTCACCTGCTGCCGTCGTTTCTCCGATGCTGATGAGCCAAGAAGGGTATTCGGCCACATACCGTTCCTCGTCGCGACTTGCAATAAATCCAAAAAGACCGCCACCATAATTCATATGGACACCCAATGGCTGGGCATTGCCGACAACGATGTCGGCGCCGTAATCGGAAGGCGGCGCTAAAACGCCAAGGGATATGGGATCGATACCGACAATGCTTTCTGCGCCATGTGAATGCGCGATTTCAGATATTTCTTTTCCCTGAGATTCAATAGACCCTAAAAAAGTCGGATTTTCGAAGTAAACCGCCGCGGTATTCGGTGATATCTTGCCTTTAAGATCTCCAAGGTCCATCAATCCTGTCTCAGGATCATATTCAATGTCCTTTATCACAATACTGTTCTTCTCTTGCGTTGATCCGCAAAAGGTATGAATGGTTGCCAATCTTTCAGGACAAATGGTTTTTGGTATCAGGACTTCACGTTTAGCAGTCATTCTGCAGGCCATGCGCATGGCCATCCCGGCAACGGTGCCCCAGCTATAGCTACCTTCGCTGACCACATCCATACCCACGAGTTCACCCATCAGGCTCTGGAACTCGAACTGGGCCTGCATTCTGCCGAAGGTCGAATAGGGTGTGCCCCCGTAGGCGGTAAGAAATTCCGATCGGCTGATGATCTCATCGCAAACCGCAGGTACGTGATGCTGCCAGCACCCGCCGCCCAAAAAATTCAGATGGCTCTCGCAAGTTTTGTTTTTTGACAGGATGCCTTTGACGTGTCTCTTCAGCCCATATTCCGAAGGATAGGGGTCAGGCAAATCCAGTTTTCTTTTCATCCGTAGATGTTCGGGGATCACCTTATAGATTTCCTCAACATCTTTGATCCCTATCTCTTTCAACAGGTGCTGCTTGATTTCAGGTGCTGAGTTGGGAATGTAGGGGTGGATGAATGACATGTTTTTTCCCATTTTGTCCTCCAATAAAATTAGTTTATAAAATTTATCTTGACATACATACAGTATGTATGTATGTCAAGATAAAAATGTGAAAACATAACCGTATGGCAACAATCCACAAAAAATTTTTCCTTTGCATAGAAATAGGAATACGCTTAACTACATGAAAAAAGGGGAAATCCACTCTGATGGCAAAAGCCCTCTCTAAGATTGAGACTGGCCAACAAACAGCAGCCCACCTGGTTGCTATTGCAAGAAAGCACTTCAGGACTCGGGGATATACAAGCACGGCCTTAGAGGATATCGCTAAAGAGGCCGGTATGACTCGCGGTGCAGTATATCATCACTTTAATGGGAAAAAAGGGCTATTTTTGGCTGTTTTTAGTGATGCTCAAGAAAATATTGCCAATCGAATCATTAAGGTAGATAAGAGCGGACTACCGATTTGGGAGCGGTTTATTGCATGTAATCGGGTGTTTTTGGAAGCATGCTTGGATTCAGAGCTTCAAAAAATCGTTCTTATCGATGCGCCTGCTGTTCTCGGTTGGGATGAATGGCGCAAGATCGATGAAGAGATAACCCTTGGCATCCTCAGATCTCATCTTAAAGAACTTATTGAGGAGGGAATCATCAAACCGCTCCCACTGGAACCATTAACACATGCTATTTCAGGGGCGAACAATGAAGTCCTTTTGTGGATCGCTGAATCTGCTGATCCCCAAAAGGCCTTCGACGAAGCATTTTCTACTATAAATGAACTCTTATGGTCACTGCGAAAATGAATCAGAGCCGTTTCCCAACCGGCCTTACCTTGGAGCCGGAATCGCTTGGAAAACTGGAATAAATGGAGGAAAGTATTCGGAGTGCCTTATGAATCATAGTTCCGAAGGAGATAAAATACAGCGGGGCACAGGAAGGCTCAAAGGTAAGGTCGCCATCGTAACAGGAGCCGAGGCATAGGGGAAGGCATCGCGAAAGCCATGGCCAAAGAAGGGGCAAACGTCGCGCTATGGGATATCTTAGACAAAGTAGATAAAACCGCAGAGGGTATCAGGAAATCCGGCAGCAAGGCGACCTCTTATATTGTAAATGTAGCGGAATTCAGACAGGTCAAAAAGGCGGTTCAGCAGCTAGTAAACGAATTCGGCAGAGTTGATATCC
>JBAVYC010000728.1:0-1850 GCA_049698595.1 Desulfobacterales bacterium
GTGTGAAATCGAATTTGTGATTTCCGAACAGGGTGAGATCTATGTTGTTCAGGCCAAGGATATCTCCCACATCGAAACCATTGAATTTAAACTGGGTGAGAGATCCATCCAGCTTGACGGGATTCGCAGGGTTCGAAGGAACCATAACTTCCGTGAGCGGCCGGTATACGTGATGGACAACAAAACTTTTTATTTAAATGTTATCAATAAATGTGAAGAATTTGTTCTCGGCAGCGGAGATTCAAAACCAACCCTTGAAGAGATACTTGAGATCATCACCCTCTATCAAGCGGAGCTTGAAGCATTCGCATTGAAGCATCACCGTTTCTGCGTGCTGGGCCTGTCGATCCAGGAACCGGAAGAGCTTTACCAGATTGCCAATCACTATCTGGACGACTATCCGGAGATGCAGACCAAACTATCCCGGGCGCTGCATGACAATTTGTATAAAATCGACTATTTTTTATCTGAAACCGACACCCTGATTGCCAAAGATAAATTCAGGCTCAATCTTTGCGGGCATGACGCATATGGGATTGATACCGTTCGCAACCCGATGTGGTCCGTTTACTGGCATATGGATAAACACGAAAAGATGGTAAAACAATTCAACAAATCGCGCTTTCAAACCGGAGACATAGTCGGAATAGAAATAGATTCGGATGAAAAGCCGATCGTTTATCGACTATAGAGGGTTGTGGGTTCAGGGTTCTGGGTTCAAGGTTCAGAGGTTGTAGGTTCAGGGTTTTCTTTATTTTGTTGACCTTGCTCATATGATACCAAGTACTTGATAAAACCCCGAATGGCAGCGCGAGTGCGTCCGGTATGCTCATACCTATCTTGAAACTCAGCATACATACTGTATTGCTGATAAAGAGCTACGTAAAGCTTACCCCAATGTTTGCAACGTTGGGGTAAGCTTTGAACTGCGATACAAGATCGTTTCTCATTGGTTTTCCATCAAAACTTTCGAGCCCGCGATTCCGAATAACCTAGAACCTATGAACCCAGAACCTCTTTTTCAAGATATCGGAAGACCTCTGTTCCTTCGACAGCGGCCTTTTCCTTCCCCTGGACCACCCTCTGTAAAAACTCTATTTTTGTTTTGTCCCGGTTGCTGACCTGGTCTTCAATCATCCTCAGGGAATTGTCTGCCCGGCCAAAGGCAACCATTGGCCCGTACAATATTTCTCCACCGGCTTTTTCGCTTAGGGCGCCAAAAATTTCATGGTGCGGGACCCGAAAGGCTTTAGGCGCTGACTGGTAGCCCAACAATTCTGAAAACAGGGCAAGACTTTCCATAACCCCCTCAGCATAGCCATTTTCCAGGGACTCCGACCCCTCTTTGGCCATTGCGGCGATGTCGGCTTCCGCATAACTTAAATCCAAACGATCAATACATTTTTTTTGAACGGCTTTAACCGATTCATTCTTGCGGCTGAGTTTAACGTCCGAGTCTTTTAAAATTTTAATTATATTTCTGATGTTTAGCATCTCTTTGGTATAGGGGCTTTTGCGCAGGACAACATCTTCAACGGTGGTCTTGTAAATGGGCAGCTCATTGTCCAGCACCAGGATGATGCTCTGCCCATCATCGGGTTGCTCGATATATAAATCGAGGTCCCGGGCTTTTCGATATTGGTAGGGGCCCATCTCCAGGAGGTTGCGCATGGCATCCTTATCTAGCTTGAGATCGCTTCCTGCCGGTCCGACAGATTGCAGAACTTTCCGGGATAATTGATTGATCTGAATTTTTTTTAATAAATTTTCCTTAAAGGGCATGGGGTCCTCCTTTTTGATACCTTGTATGAAACTTCATTTCAAAAGTAGGTGCTGGTTCTATTTTGGGC
>JBAVYC010000729.1:0-1757 GCA_049698595.1 Desulfobacterales bacterium
AGCAAGTGCTGGAAGCTGCGGTCGACGCCGTTAAATATGCCAGTTCTTTTACAGACAACGTTGAGTTTTCTGCCGAGGACGGATCGCGCAGTGACCGCGACTTTCTTTGTCGGGTTTTCGAGGCTGCTATCGCCGCCGGTGCCACCACGGTCAATCTTCCGGACACCGTGGGCTACGCCGTGCCCGAAGAATTTGCAGATCTGGTCAGATATGTTATCGATCATACGCCCAACATGCAAAAAGCCGTATTCAGCGTGCACTGTCACAATGATCTGGGGCTGGCAACGGCAAACACCATCGCAGCCATCAAGGCCGGCGCCCGGCAGGCGGAGGTCACCATCAACGGCATCGGGGAAAGAGCCGGCAATACATCGCTGGAGGAAGTTGTCATGGCCTTGAGAACGCGGGCGAATTTTTTTCCCGCCGGTACCGGAATTCAAACCGAATATATCCATCCGACCAGCCGCCTGGTCAGCATGATCTCCGGTATCATGGTACAGCCGAACAAAGCCATCGTGGGTGCCAATGCATTTGCCCATGAAGCCGGCATACACCAGGACGGCGTTTTGAAAAACCCCATGACCTATGAGATTATGAAACCGGAAACCATCGGGCTGAGCACCAACAAACTGGTCCTTGGCAAGCATTCCGGCCGGCATGCGCTGCGCTCGCATTTGAAAGACATCGGATACGATCTATCCAACGAAGAGCTTGATCTTGTTTTTGAAAAATTTAAGGAACTGGCAGACAAAAAGAAGCAAATCGTCGATGAAGACCTTGAAGTGATTGTCACCGAAGGAATTCTGCGCACCACCGATATTTTCAAACTCGAATATCTGCATGTCACCGCCGGCACCACTGTTCTTCCCATGGCCAGTGTCAAGCTTCAAATAAACGGACGCTCCGTGCAAAGTGCCGACTACGGAAACGGTCCCATTGACGCTGTTTACAACACCATCGCAAAACTCACCGGGACCGACTCGGAGCTTCTGCGATTTTCGATCAGCGCACTGACCGGCGGCACGGATGCCCAAGGTGAGGTCACCGTGCGTTTGCGGGAAAACGGCCTTGTCTCACTGGGCAAAGGTGCCGACCCGGATATCATTACGGCCGGTGCCTTGGCTTACATCAACGGATTGAACCGGCTGGAATATTTGAAAGCAAATCCCATCAAAGAGGCGGCAGATCTATAAAGTTGGTAACCGTTCACAGGTTCAGGGTTCAACGTTCAGGGTTAAGGACAAAGAAGGCATAGAGCAAGGGGCTTAGAGCATAGAGAAGAATTAAGAAACTCTTTCTATTTTGTTATTTAAAAGAGCGGAGCGGAGCGACATCCACAATTGGTCAATCGTCATTCGTCGATCGTCATTCTACTTACCCGGTTTCCAGCGTTCCGATGATATCCGATAGGCTGGCGATGTTTCTGGCGGCCAAAAATGTTTCAAGCCCGTCAATGACATCCGTGGTGACCTGGGGATTGATAAAATTGGCAGTCCCAACCTGCACGGCCGACGCCCCTGCGATGAAAAACTCCAGGGCATCTTCTGCTTTCATGATCCCTCCGATGCCGATGATGGGAACTGTGGCAACCTGAGCGACCTGCCAAACCATTCGAACCGCCACGGGTTTTATGGCGGGTCCGGACAATCCCCCGGTAATATTGGCCAGCCTGGGACGGCGGGTTTCAATATCCACCACCAGGGCCGTGAGGGTGTTGATCAAAGAAAGGCAATCTGCGCCGCCCTCCTGGGCCGCCA
>JBAVYC010000730.1:0-43854 GCA_049698595.1 Desulfobacterales bacterium
GTTTAAAGAAACCAGTATTCAAAACGCATATGATTTCATTGCTCTTCTTGTTTTGATGGAATACTTTAGCGGGCAAAATCAGAAATTCCGATAAATTAATTACGCCCCTTATCGGCTATTCATTACCGCCCGGAGGGTGGCCGGCGTCTTTCAACAGGTTGTTTTCCGTATAGGTCAAAATGGTGCCCTGGTTGTAAACATGATTAAACGCCACCACCACATCCGGATCGAACTGAGTACCGGCGCCTTCGTTGATAACCTTAAGGATAAGTTCTTCTTCCATCCGTTTGCGGTAGGCCCGATCCGATGCCATGGCATCGTATACATCGGCCACCGAAAGGATCCGAGCCAGAAAGGGGATTTGCTCCTGTTTTAAACCATCCGGGTATCCGGTGCCGTCAAAACGTTCATGATGGCAGCGTATAATCTGCCGTTCTTTTTCCCACATGCCCAGTTGCTCCAAAATATTGGCACCGATGGCTGGATGTTCCTTTATTTTTTCGAATTCCTGGGCGGTAAGCCGACCGGGTTTTAACAGGATATCGTCTCGGATGCCAATTTTGCCGATATCGTGAAGGTGGCCGGCAAAATTTAAAATATCCAATTCTTCACCGGTACATCCCAGCTGCTTACCCAATATCAACGATATTCCCGTCACGCGATTGGAATGTTGACGCGTATAAAGGTCCCTTGCCTCAACAGCATTAACAAATGCATATAGGGTTGCAAACAGATTTTCGTAGATATTCTCATACAGGGCCAGGTTCTCAATGGAATGTGCGGCACTCTGGGTCATAAAGGAAAGATAATATAAATCCTTTTCGCTGAATCGGACCGCACCCCGCCAGATGACGGCAGTCAAAACACCAAATACTTTCTCACGGATCTTTAAGGGCACGATCATTACAGAAAGCAGTTCTTTAGGGAGTCCGCGGGCACCATTATTTTCTGAAATCAGGAGTGGTATCTTGTCGGATGCGACCTCCATAATCACGCGGCTAAGACATGCTGCGGAATCGGCTGGTTGCTCTTCAACGGTATTTGGAGGCAATGGCAGACCTGATTCCGGTTCACTTTCTTCTTTTTTATCCTCTCCGGTTCCTGCTGAAGCAACCTCAAAGGGCTGGCCGACCGATTCATTGATCACATGGAACATGCAGTGATCAGCATGGGTAATCTCTAGTGCTACATCCACGGCGCATTTAAAGACGTCGGTGGTGGAGGCAGTGGTGGTAAAACTACCCATTATTTTGTTTAAAATATTCAGTTCATCTACTTTATACAGCAATTCACGGTTGAGCTTTTCGAGGCGTTCCTTGCCTTTGACTTCCTCTTTTAAGAGCACATTTTCTACGAATAGACCGCGCTGCTGCATCACCCGCAACATGCACAGCTCCATCTGCCTGAGATTGACCGGTTTGATCAAAAAATCGACAACACCGTTTTTTAAGGTCTGAATGGTGTTTTCAAGGGATGGATACCCGGTCATGACAATAACCGGCATCGTCGAATCATGTTTTCTGATATTTTCAGCCAGTTCAAGCCCGTTCATCTCAGGCATGTTAATATCGGTGAAACAGCAATCCACATTTTCAGTCTCAAAAATTTTCAAGGCTTCGACACCGTTGCACGCGGTGAGCGTCTGATACCCTTGGCGCTCAAAATATCGACTGGCGACATCAAGAATACTCTCTTCATCATCCACAAAAAGGATTGTTTCTTTTTTTCGATCATCCATACGCTTTGTCCACAAAATAACTGTTTAGCTTATGTTTTTGGGCATACCCGTAAATTTTTATATCGACGCATCGAGTGAAAACTTTAGCACGACAAATTACAATTTGCTCGAAAAGGGCTTGACGGCAATGACCAAAAATCTGTATTGGATGCACACTTATTTTTGTGGATCAGCAGAAGTAAACACCAAATAGCAAAATTACGAGATTTTCGAATGCCGCAAAATAATCATCGGCCTTTACACGTCTGTCTGTTGAGCTATCGCAGCAATCCCCATTGCGGCGGCCAGGGGGTTTATCTGAAAAATTTAAGCCGAGCCCTTAAAGATCTCGGCCATGTTGTGGACGTAGTATCAGGCCCCCCAGATCCGCAACTGGATGATGACATACCGGTGTATCATATTCCCTGCCTTGATCTGTATAATCCCGAAGATCCATTCAGAATTCCCACCCTGCCGGAACTCATAAATCCGATCAATCTCGTTGAATGGCTCGACGTTTCCACCATGGGGTTTCCCGAGCCTTTTATTTTCGGACTCAGGGCGTATCAATTTTTAAGATCCAGGGTACGCAGGTACGATATCGTACATGACAACCAAAGCCTCTCTTACGGCATCTGGGCTATAAATAAGCGGATGCCCACCATTGCCACGATCCATCACCCCGTCACGGTGGACCGCAAGATCGCCATCCAATCGGCTTGCTCCCCCTGGGAGAAAATGAAACAGTGGCGCTGGTATTCATTTATTGGGATGCAGAAGCAGGTGTCCAGATCACTTGCCCGCATCATTACGGTATCAAAATCTGCCAAAGAAGACATCAGTCGGGACTTTAATATACCGATGGAAAAATTCAGCATCGTGCCCAATGGCATCGACACGAAGCGCTTCTATCCCATCGCCGATATTGAGAGGGAAAAAAACCGGGTTATCGTAACCAACAGCGCCGACACACCACTGAAAGGTCTTTTTTTCCTGTTCCAGGCGGTGGCCGAACTGGCGAAAATTCAGGATATCCACGTTACCGTCGTCGGAGAACCCAAAAAAGATGGTGACATCGTAAACCTGGTCAGGAAGCTGGGCATCGGTCAGCGCATCAATTTCACCGGCAGGATTGACGGCCAGGAATTTGTAAGGCAATATGCCAGGGCAACAATGGCTGTAATTCCATCTGTCTATGAAGGGTTTGGCCTGCCGGTAGGAGAAGCCATGGCCTGTGGCGTTCCGGTCATCAGCACTACGGGAGGTGCGTTGCCCGAGGTGGTCGGAGATGCCGGCGTTCTGGTACCAGCGGCTGATTCAGCGGCCCTCGCCGGAGCCATACATGAACTTCTCGGCAACCCTAAAAAGGCTAAAAAACTAGGCTTGGCCGGTTACAGAAGGGTTCAAGAACATTTTACCTGGAAAAGAGCCGCCGAAAAAACGGTGGCCGCCTACCGGAAGGTCCTTGATGGTCACCGTCGAATTTGACCGGCTTGCCGTAAAACCCGGATTCAAGATTCTGGACATCGGTTGCGGTTCCGGTCGGCACACCTGTGCGGCATATCAATGCCGAAATGTCACCGCCATCGGAGCCGATCTGAATTTCAAGGATTTAACCGAAGCCGGCGAACGGCTCAAACTGCATGACCGGTTGAGCGCACACGGTGGGGGCATCTGGGGGCTTTCGGCGGCTGACGTCACCTGCTTGCCTTTTAAGAATGACGATTTCGATCTAGTTATCTGCTCCGAAGTACTGGAACACATCGTCGAGCACCAGGTCGCCATTGAAGAAATCGTCCGGGTTTTGAAGCCGGGATGTAATCTTGTGATCAGCGTTCCCAGGTACTGGCCGGAACGTATCTGTTGGGCCCTGTCGCAGGATTACCATAGTACCCCAGGGGGACATGTCCGGATCTTCAAAAAATCCGATTTAATCGCCGACCTGGAAAATTACGGTGTCGAAAAGTGGGCGGTGCATTTTGCCCACAGCCTGCACACCCCGTTCTGGTGGCTAAAATGCCTGGTGGGACCGAATCGCAACGACTCCGTACCGGTCAACCTGTATCACCGGTTTTTGACCTGGGACATCATGAAGCAACCTCGCGCAACGCGTTTTCTGGAGAACCTGCTGAACCCGATTCTGGGGAAAAGTATCGTCGTTTATCTGAGGAAAGAATAGCCGATTACAGTCTGAATTTACGACGGAATCAGCATTACCGGACAGCAGGCTTTTTCAAGAATGGTCATTCCGACATAATCGACCCGGCCCAGATTCATTTTTTCCGACTCCTTATGACATCCCAGAATGATGAGGTCGGACTTGTGATGCCTGGCTATTCTGCAGATTTCAAGGGCAGGATCAGCAGGCAGACATCCGAATGTAACATGATTAGAACCATTCAGGAACGGTTTTACTTCGGTTTCAAATCGGTCCTTGGTTTCCTTATTTATTTCGAGCAGCTTGGGGTCACTGCAATCCAGCGCTTGCAGCCGATAATCCAGGGCATGAAAAATGTGCAGTTCGGCCCCATGGTCCCGTGCGATCTCGACACCTTTTTCCAACACCGATCGACTGGCCGGGGTGAACTTCAATGCAACGAGGATTCGTTTAAACATGGTTCGCCCCCTTTTCTTTTGGATGGTGGTTTTCAGTGGAGGTTTCCTGAAAATCAAATAAGCAGATTTTATGCCACATTTGAAAAGGAGGGCGGTTTGGCAGCCGGGATGATTATAATAGATTGATATATTTAATCATTTTATTTCATCCGGAGTATTCGGCGCACCTTGTTGCAAGCTGTCACGGATGGTTTATGTAAAGTCAATTTACCAATTTAAATATTTTATGCAAACTTGGTTTACGGTTTAATGGTTTTCAACTGGAATGGATGGGCAACATCTTCAGTAAGGAAGGTTTGCCGGCATATCACCGCATTTTTGACGCTGCAACACACCCAGGGTGTTTACCATCGCAATTTCTCGAAAAAGACCGGATGCGAGGGCAAGATTGTAGACTTGGTAAGGAGCCTGCCCGCCTTTTGCCGGGTCCGCAAAAACATCATGCACCAGAAGGTAACCACCTGGAAGGATATGTCCGGCCCAGGCGTTGTAGTCGGTAAAAACCGTCTCAAAGGCGTGCCCGCCGTCGATAAACACCAGGCTCAAAGGCGTTGCCCATTTGCGGGCGGCAACCTCGGAGCGACACACGATGGGCACAACCGTATCTTCAATCCCCGCATCTTCGAGGGTGGCTCTAAACCGGCCGAAGGTGTCTATCCGGCCGGCCCGGGAATCAAAAAGCTCGGGATCGAAATATTCCTGCCCGGGTTGCTGTTCCTCGGATCCCCGGTGGTGGTCAATGGAAAACAAGATGCCGCTGTTTTCCCGGCAGGCCGCACCCAGATACAGGGTTGATTTACCGCAATAGCTTCCAATCTCCAAACAGGGACCTAAAGAACCGGCCTTAAGCGCTATTTCATAAAGACACCGACCTTCTTCCTCATCGAGAAAGCCCTTGACGTTGCGGATAAGATCTTTATTAATTTTCATTCCCGATCTTCATAGCCGGCCACCAATACCTCCCTGGGCTTGACACCGTCCGACGGCCCGACGACGCCATCTTTTTCCATCACCTCGATGATGCGGGCAGCACGATTGTAGCCAATGCGCAAATGGCGTTGGATCATGGAAATAGAGGCCTGCCGTTTCTTTGTGATTAATGCGACGGCATCATCATATCGTTCGTCGTATTCCTGTTCTTCGGAAGAGGTTTCATCATTGGTGACCGCCTCGGTGACATTCTCGTTATATTCCGGCTTTTCCTGGGCTTTTAAAAATTTAATCACCCGGTTCAATTCGTCCTCGGAGATATAGGCACCATGAATGCGTTGCAGTTTGGCCGTACCCGGCGGTAAAAACAACATATCTCCGCTGCCCAGCAGATTTTCAGCCCCGTTGCTATCAATGATTGTCCTTGAATCGGTCTTGGATGAAACTTGAAATGTCAGTCGGGTCGGAAAGTTCGCTTTGATAATACCGGTTAGTACATCCACCGAGGGGCGTTGGGTGGCAAGAATAAGATGGATTCCGGCGGCCCGGGCCATCTGGGCCAAACGGGTCAGCGTGACCTCGACATCCCGGGAGGCCAGCATCATCAGATCGGCCAATTCGTCGATGACAATCACCAGATACGGCAGCTTCTGGAGTTCGCCTTCTCCACCCGATTTTTTTTCTTTTTCTATTTTCTTATTGTACTGCCGCACGTTTCTGGTATTTTTTTGTGAAAGCAGTTCGTATCGTCTTTCCATCTCCCGAATGGCCCAAAAAAGGGCATTGGTCGCTTTTTTTGGATCCACGACTACCGGCGTAATCAAATGCGGAATCCCATTATAGCTGGATAGCTCAATTCTTTTTGGATCGACCATAATCAATTTTACTTCATCCGGGGTGGATTTGTATAAAATGCTGCATATCATCGAATTTAATGCGACGCTCTTTCCCGTTCCGGTGGCTCCGGCGATCAACAGGTGGGGCATTTTATCCAGTTCGGCAACCACAGGATTGCCGACAATATCCTTGCCAAGGCAAAGGGGCAAATTCGAATCGGATTTTTCAAAATCTTTGGATGCCACGATTTCTTTGAAGCGCACCATGGCCCGGTCGGTATTGGGAACCTCGATACCGACGACCGCTTTACCGGGAATCGGCGCCACAATCCGAATACTGATGGCTCGTAGTGCCAATGCAAGATCATCCGAAAGATTGACGATTTTATTTATCTTCACCCCGGGAGCGGGCGCATACTCAAAGGTTGTAATCACCGGACCGGGAGATACGGCGACCACCTTTCCATGGACCCCGAAATCTTCAAGTTTCTTCTCGAGCAGTTGCGATTGCATGCGCAGATTCTCATCGTCTGAAGAAGTCGGTTGATTCTCCGGATCTTCCAGAAAACTATAGGATGGCAGCTGATACCCCTTACCGCTTTTCATGAAGTCAAAGACTTCCTGTTTCGGTGCAGGCGCTGCTTTTATCGGTTTGGGCACCGATGTCTTGATTTTGATCTGTTGGGCTCTTTTCGCAATTTTCCCCTTGTCAACCAGTGAACGCTTTTTCGCCTTTTCCTTACGCTCCTTGCGTTTCAGGTAAAAAGTCGTAAGACGGTTATTGACGGCGTTCATCCAGTTCCAGAGGCGTTTGCCGAAGGCAATCAGAGAAAACCCGGTGGCCAGAATAAATCCGATAATCCACACAAGCGCCAAAATAATCACACCGCCGGCATAATTTGTATACCTTACCAAAAAGTCTTTAAACGGCGTACCGACTATTCCGCCGGCTGAAAATTTACTGCCGAATAAGACGAAATGATTTTGTCGCATGGAAAGAAGGCTGCCGGTAATTACCACCAAGATAATACCGCCGATAAGGGTCAAAATCATGGCCCGGTTGGGATGGTTGCCAAAAAAATGAATGCTTGCCAGCAGCAGTAAAATAGGAATCCAGAAGGCCCCCAGTCCGAACAGCCCGATAATAAAACCGGACAAATGGGCTCCAAGGATACCGAACAGATTATGAATCTGGCCTGCAGCCCTGGAATTATTGATCGAGGGGTCTGCGGGGCTGTAAGAGAGCAGACTGATCAGTGTGAATATAACGAGGAAAAAAAGAATGATTCCGTAGATTTCTTTGCGCATAAGTCAAGTTAGGGGTTTCGCCCCAATTGGAATGTTGGAATAGTGGAACATTGGAAAAAGGCGTTTGGGATTCTGTAATGTGGGGTTAATGGCAATTATCGTCTTGACGGCAAAATTAAAAATGGATAATCTCCTTTAAAAAAACCACTATTCCATTATTCCATTATTCCGCTATTCCATTATTCCATGATTGAGGTAGAAACTCAGACCTCAGATAATACCCTATATTTTCATTAAGTTATAGATATTCTGAGACGTATAATCATACTTCCATTATAAAGGGAAGTATAACCGGACGCCGTCCGATGGTAAAGAAAAAATACTGCCGCAGGGCAGTTTGAATTTTTGAGCGAATTTTGTCTACGCGGTTTAAAACCTCAGGTGTAATCTCGTCGACAATCTCTAATATCACACATTGGGCATCTTCCAGCAAATGACCGGATTCGGTCTCAAAGACAAACCCGCGGGAAACTATTTCCGGTCCATACATGATGATTCCGGTCTCCTCATCGAATGCAAGGGTCACGGCAACCAGTCCTTCTTCTGAAAGAATCCGTCGCTCTTTAAGCACACTGCGCCCGACATCACCCACGCCTTTGCCGTCGATGAGCACCCTGCCGGTGGTTGCACTACCGCGAAGTTTACCCCCGGCTTCATCAAATTCTATTATTTCACCGTTTTCCGCCAACAGGATATTGTCTTCGGCAATCCCCACTTCTTTTGCCAATCGCGCATGCAGGATCAGATGACGATATTCCCCATGAATCGGGATAAAATATTCCGGCTTTGTCAGCTTGATCATCAGCTTGAGTTCTTCCCTGAAAGCATGGCCCGAAACATGAATATCCGATATTTTTTCATAGATGACATCCGCACCTTTTCGATAGAGACTGTTGATGATCTTGCCGATGGCTTTTTCGTTGCCGGGGATGAATTTTGAAGACAGTATGACCGTATCACCGGCCTTGGCCTTGATTTGTTTGTGGGTGCCCGACGCCATCCGGGCAAGGGTAGACATGGGTTCTCCCTGGCTGCCGGTGGTTATGATAATAACCTCATCGTCTGCAAAATCGGATACCTGTTCAATACCAATTTCCGTATCGGCGGGAATTGTCAAATGCCCCAGAGACCTGGCGATATTGACACTCACCTCGATACTTCTGCCGTTGAACACGACCTTTTTGCCCCTGTTCAGGGCGATATTTACAATAAGCTGAATCCGGGCGATATTGGAAGCAAACAGCGCAACAATAATGCGTCCATGACTGTCGATAACAATTTTGTCCAAGGTCTCACCGATCTCTTTATCTGAGATGGTGTAACCTTCTTTTTCGACATTGGTGGAATCGGATAAAAGGGCCAGGACCCCTTTCTCACCATAGCTGGCAAACCGATTTACATCGGTGGTTGCGCCTCCTCCCGATCCATAGCTGATTTTAAAATCACCGGTGTGCACAACCAGCCCTTGGGGCGTGTTGATTGCGATCCCTACGCCGTCGACCACGCTGTGACCCACCCGGATAAACTCGAGTTCAAAAGGGCCTAAACGTAACTTTTCATCCGGAAAAATCTCATGCAGGACAGATACTGATATCAGTTCCCGCTCTTCGAGCTTATGGCGCACAAGCCCCAGGGTAAAAGCGGTACCGAAAATCGGCACATTGATTTCTTTGATTAGATAAGGCAGCGCCCCGATGTGATCTTCATGGCCATGCGTTAACACAATAGCGACGACTTTAGACCGATTACGGCGAATGTAATCCATATTCGGTATGACAAAATCAACCCCAAGCATATAATCTTCGGGAAACATCAACCCACTGTCGATCACAAACATGGTATCGCCATATTCGAATACCAGCATGTTCATGCCGATTTCTCCCAGCCCGCCGAGAGGTATAATTTTAAGCGCTTGTGTCAAATTTTGTTCCCTTTTCAAAAACTTCGCAAATAACGCTTCTAACAGTTTTTATCAAATCATCTTTGGTATCCCGGGTGAAACCGGTGGTGTCGATCGGTTTTTCAATGGACAACGTGACATTATCGGGATGAATTCGCCAACTGCCTTTGGCCATGATTGACCGGGTTCCCCGCAGTATGACCGGTACAATCGGTGTTCCGGTGTCAACCGCCATAACAAATCCGCCCTTTTTAAAGGGTTTGACGGTACCGTCTTCGCTTCGGGTACCCTCCGGGAATATCATGACGGACACGCCGCATTTCATTTTTGCGGCGACTTGGTCAATGCTTTTAAAAGCAGATTTCCGATTGGATCGATCTATTTTGACATAGCCGGCACCGCGCATGGCACGACCGAAGATCGGAATCTTGAAAAGCTCTGCCTTGGCAAGCCATCTGAATTGAACGGGAAGGCAGCCCAGAAGTACGGGAATATCAAAATTGCTGCGGTGATTGGACATGTAAATATATGATTGTGAAAGATCAATATTTGCAAGCCCTTCGACAATTACATCGATGCCGCTGACAAATAAAATTGATTTTGACCAAATTCTGGCAATGATATGAACGGAGTTTCCCGAGCGCGAAAAAAATGATACGATAATTGCAATAACACTGAAAACAGCAGTTGCCGGTAAAACATACAAAATGATAAATGCTGCACGTATCATAAGTTGAAGAATCTCAGGTCTTTATCTGCAGCCGGTTAAAAATATTATCGATTAATCCAATCAGCCAGTTGCGCTGATGTTCCGTAGCGTAATCGATACAGTCACAGCGTACGCGATTTTTGCTGCGCACTAAAAATTCGCAGGCCAAGCGGTTGCCATCAAGATCGACGACGAAGTATTGCGGCCGGCATTCTGTGTGCTCCGACTGAATATCCGTCAATATATCCGCTGCAATCGGTATCCAAAAGATCCCATCCATTGCAGCCGGCCCGTAGTGCTCGTCCAGATAGGTTTTAAGCGCTTTATAATCCGCCGCTCTCAGCTCATCGATGACATATTGTTTCATAAAAAATATAATTATCACGGATTGTTGCAGCGTGCAAGCTGTATGTCTGCAAATAGATTGTGCAGAACTCGTAAACGGTGTAAAGGACTTCAAGTTAATTCTTTTACAACCGATATAAGTTCCAAGGTTTCCAGCATAGGTGATGATGGTAAAAATTGTTGGCTCAAAGGGTTAAGCATGCAGAAATACACAAAACAGATCGAATGGATAACCACAATTATCTGCTTACTAATTTTCCTGACAGCACCAGCAGTGATGGCCGACCCAGGGGACCCTTCAGCTACCAAAGCGTCAATGCGCGCAGAAAAGAAAAAGGCCATCCCGCTAGAAACTGATTTCACCCTTAGCGCCGGTTATCGCCGGGACGATCTGGACTGGAATATCGCCGGAGATATCCATGGCAACAATCCCAACGTCTTATCGGAACTGACCTGGGACGATGTTGAAAGTTACCAGGTGAAACTTCAGGGCAATTTCGTGTGGCCCAATATCATTGCCCTTAAAGGTTACGCAAATTATGGCTGGATTTTTGACGGTGACAATCAGGATTCGGATTATCTGGGGGACAACCGCACCTTTGAGTTTTCCCGCTCCAATAACAATACGGATGATCATTATGTGTGGGATGCGTCAGTTGCCATCGGCTATCCTTTAAGATTCGGCCAAACCGTTCTCGGAACACTCACGCCCCTTTTGGGGTATTCCCATCACGAACAAAAATTGAACATCACCGACGGTAATCAAACCATCCCCGATCTGGGACCGTTTCCCGGATTGGACAGTTCCTACGATGCCGAATGGCAAGGCCCCTGGATCGGCTTAGATTTGCGCTTTAAGTCCAAAAAGTTAACCACCTTCGCCCATCGATTCGAAACATACTTGACCTATGAATATCACTGGGCCGACTATCATGCTGAAGCAGATTGGAACCTTCGAGAAGATTTTGCACATCCAAAAAGCTTCAAGCACGATGCCGACGGCAACGGCTGGAAATTTGGAACGGGCTTCAACTTGTGGCTTCATCACAACTGGGCGCTGAATTTTAATTACGACTATCAGGATTGGTCAACCGATGACGGCAATGACAAAGTGTTTTTTTCAGATGGCAGCACTGCTAAAACAAAATTAAACGAAGTCAACTGGAGCTCCTATGCGTTGAGCATGGGGCTTACTTTGCGATTCTAATACCGGAGTTGAACGGTTCAAGGTTCTCAGCTAAAGTGCCCTAACGAATCTTTTTGGATGTCATGACGCATAGAAAATCGCTCAATTGAATTCTAAGATGGAATCCGGGGTATGCAAGTGGTGGGACAACAAGAAAGGCAGTCCCCCCTGCCCTGGAATTTTCATCCAGGCCCAGGGGGATCTTTTTTGTACAAACTTAGGTCTCTTCGACTACGATTGCGCCTTCTTCACAGACTTCGACGCAGCTTTCGCATCCAAGACATTCTTCGGCATTGACGGGCACGGATTTACCGTCCTGCATCTCGAATACTTCAACAGGACAAACATCCACGCACTCTTCACAACCGGCGCACTTCTCTTCATCGACGATAGGATTAAAAGCCATTATCAAACTCTCCTTTCAATGAATTATAATAAAATAGTGTTGTAACCTTCTATTGGATCCCGATACGCGTCTATCCATGTACCAAGGGGATGTCCTTATACCAATTAAAAAAGCGAGTCAAGCCCTCTTATCATTTTTTTCCTGAAATTTCCTTTTTATACCTTAATTTTAATTACTTTGGATATTTATTTTATAGGTGTCAAAACTCGATTAACCCGACGAGCGTATTTTTAAATCCGCCGCCGGAACAGGCGGTATTTCTGTCAGGAGGTTGGATTTGAGCACAGCGTGAAAAAAAATCCCGGGGCATTTCATCCGGTGCGAGATAGACACTTAGCGCCACAGTGGCCGTTGCGGATGGAAAGTCCGGTTGACCACAAGGCCTAACGGTGGTCGGCGCCCATTTATGTTCAACAATGTGAGCAAGATTCGACACCAGTTTTTGCCGCCAAGGAGCAAGTTCGGCACTCAGCGCAGTGCCGGTTGGAATGGTCTCGAAAGAAAGCAGCTTTTCAGCCGACGGCGTTTTGTCGAGTAAATCCTGCATAACGGCTGGGATTTGGGTAATAAATATGCCGGAAATATCCGTATCCTTTAACAAAATCCGAGTCCAGGCTTTCAGCCGGTCCAAAACCATATAATCGGCGGAATCATCCGGGATCGGCACCTCTTCTTTGTGAAATCCGCCGGTTAAGGAATCATCTTCCATTTTCAGTTGTCGGATCAATTCGGTTTCCTGTTGACGGTGCCGTTTGAGATCCCGGGCGAGCTCCTGGTTTTGCCGATCAAATTCCTGGGCAAAATAGAGAAAAAGCCTGGCTTCTAAAAGTGGATCCGGGGCTATGGAGGCTGGTTTGCCATCTACCTGCTCTTTAATATCTGCCACAATCTTTGAGGGCGCTGAGGCGTTAAAGAAAGGTATGCCATCCTTCCAGGTTTTCAAAAATGGGGGCTTCAGGCCTGAACCGGCAAGATTGAAATCGGCCCAACTCAGATAATTTTTCAACACTGCTTCAAGCTCTTTCTGATCTGCCGTTACAGGCACCCGGATGTCCAAAATACCCTTTTCAACCCAGGGACGCATGTGTTCCGGTATTTTCCCGGCCAGGGGCTGGTAAGCAATAAATTGTCCGAAGCAGGCAGCCAGTGCCTGTGCAACGGAATCGGAGACACAGGTGGATGGGAAAAAGATTGGTTTCATAGTTTTTCGTCCTGCACAATGATTCCTCGTGCTCTTAATTGGTTACGGATACTGTCGGCAAGCTCCCACTTGTGCTCCGATCTGGCCTGGTTTCTGGCGTTGATGAGTTCCTGGACCATGGGGTCTTCATCTTCTTTATCAAATTCCAGGAATCCGAACACTGCATCGATGCTGCGAAATGCGTCCAAAACTTTGGCTGCGCCGGCAGCATCAATTTTCTTTTCCAGTGCCAGGACATTGATCTTTTTGACACTGCCGAACAATGAGGCCAGGGCCGCCGCTATGTTGAGATCATCCTCCATAGCCCGAATGACCCCTTGTTTAATATCATAAACCAATTGATTCAAATCCGGATAGGACTGTCCGTCCCTGATTCGTTGCAGGGTATGGATGCATTGATCCAGTCTTTTCAATGAATTCCGCGCATCATTCAACCGGTCTTTGGAAAAGGCAATCGGTTTTCGGTAATGGGTTTTAAACAGCCAGTATCGAATCAACCGTCCCGGATAGCCCATATGCATAAGATCGTCGAGGGTATGACCGCAATCAGTTTCGTCCACTTTTTTCCCATCGATTAAAACTCGGTCGCAATGAATCCAGAAACGGGCCGGGGACTTGCCGGTGAGTGCCGCCGCAATGGCGTTGACATTTTCATGATGGGGAAACAGCAACTCCCGGCTGCCGGCATAGATGTCATAATAATCACCCAGATGTTTCATGGACATGGCCGCACATTGAATGTGCCAGGAAGGACGCACATTGCCCCATTGGGTTCTATAAAATATCCCTCTTTTTAATTCCGACAACTTTGTTCGCCTGAAAAGCGTGAAGTCTCTGGGATTTTCTTTTTCATATTCATCGAGGTCGACAGTCGCACCCAATCTTATTTTATTAATATCAATACCCGACAATTGGCCATAATCCGGAAAGCGTGAAATATCGAAATACAAAGAATGCAGCTTCTCGTATGCAAATCCTTTGTTGACAAGTTTTTGTGAAAGCGCCTGCATGTCTTTGACATGTTCGCTGGCAAGGGGATATTTTTCTGCCGCCCGGATTCTGAGAACGGTCAAATCTTTTTTAAACTGCTCAATATGGCCCCGCGCAAATTCAGTCAAATCCAAGCCGGCTTTTTCAGATCCAAGAATGGTTTTGTCATCCAGGTCGATGATGTTCATGACATGCCGTACACGATAGCCCCGGTATCGCAGATATCGGCTCAGTAAATCGACGAACACATAGCGGCGCATTTCGCCAATATGCATCCTCGCATGGGCGGTCGGACCGTATGAGTATAAAGATACGTTTCCCGGGATAACGGTCACAAAAGATTCCTTGCGTTTGCTCAGGGTATTATACAGCTTGAGTTCCACATCTTCCCGCTCAGCAAAAAGGGGGGTGCTCAGGTAGCGTTCTCCGCCATCAGACAATACCACCACGACAGTGCCCGCACTCATTTGCTGTGCCTCTTTCAGGGCCACCGCCATGGCGGCGCCACTGCTCATCCCCACCAGCAGCCCTTCAGTTCTGGCCAGGTTTCTGGCCATCTCAAAGGCTTCTTCATCATCTATATTGATTTTTTTATCCAGTCGCTGCTTTTCAAATATCCCGGGACAATACGCCTCTTTCATATTTTTTAAACCCTGGATTTTATGGCCCAGATAGGGTTCAACGCCGACGATTTGAACCGTCGGTTTTAGCTGCTTTAATTTTCGCGAGACTCCCATCAGCGTACCGGATGTCCCCAGACAGGCAATAAAAGTGGTAACGGCGGCACCGGATTGTTGCCAAATCTCTTCTGCCGTTCCATGGTAATGGGATTTCCAGTTGGCTTCGTTGTTGAACTGATCCACCATATAAAAATGTCCGGGTTTTTCCCGGGCCAGGCGATAAGCCTCTTCAATAGCTCCGTCTGTCCCCAGATGCCCCGGAGTCAGAAGGATTTCGGCACCGCGCGCTCTTAAAATTTTCTGACGTTCAGTACTGACGGATTCGCTCATCACCAACAACAGCCGGTAGCCTTTGAGCCCGCAAACCAGTGCAAGCCCAATCCCGGTGTTCCCACTGGTGGCTTCCAGGACCGTCTTGTCCGGGTTGAGTTCCCCTGATTTTTCCGCGGCCTCGATCATGTAAAGTGCCGGCCTGTCCTTGATGGATCCACCCGGGTTGAAATATTCCAACTTGGCCAGAACTCTGACCTTGGGGTTTGAATTGAGTTTTTTGATTTCAACCAATGGCGTATTGCCAATGGTGTTCAGAATAGAATTGCTCATAAGACACCAAGTGTGTCCGCTTCGCTCATCCGCCGGCGGGGAATAATGGAATGTTGGAATCTTGGAATGATGGGCTTAAATAAACCCATATTCAAAATACATATGATTTCGTTGATTTTCTTGTTTTTATGGATTATTTTCGGGCAAAAAAAGCAGAAAATAAATGCTTGGTGAGCATTTTCAAAAAAAGCAGATTCAACAATTCTTGTAGTATTGTCCGTTTTTCGCTTCTCATGCCCAATATTCCAACATTCCACTATTCCATCCTTCCATAAGGCTCATCAAGTAAATGGCCGTAAAAAATCTGTGATTCCAATAAATTGTAGAAAATCCGATACATTAAATTAGTGGTAATAGGTCAGCCAGCGCCTCCCGGATATCCGCCTGAACCTGTTTTTCATCACGCGCAGCATCAACCACCTTGATCCGTTCGGGTTGACGGCGGGCAAGTTCCAAATAGCCTGCGCGAACTTTTTCGTGAAAGCTGAGGGTTTCTTCTTCAAAACGGCTCTCAGTGCCGGAACGTATGCCGTTATCAAGCTGTCTCCAGGCTCGTGCCAAACCTATTTGAGGTGCAAGATCCAGTAGCAGAGTAATATCCGGTAATAGATCATCGAATATGAGCCTGTGCAAGTCGCAGATGAATCCAGTGTCAAGTCCCCGGGCAAAGCCCTGGTAAACCACGGTGGCATCAAAATAGCGGTCGCATAAAATAACTTTGCCTTCAGCCAGACTGGGTTTTATCAAAGAACTGATGTGCTGGGCACGGTCAGCCATATACAGCAGCAATTCCGCCGTGGGAACCAGTCCGGTGCTGGCAGGATCCAGCAAAATAGCCCTGATTTTTTCCCCGGGAGTGGTGCCGCCAGGTTCGCGGGTCAACACACATGCATGTCCCCGGTCTTCAAAAAAGGTGCAGAGCTGCTGCATTTGGGTCGTCTTGCCGGAGCCTTCAATACCTTCCAGAGTGATAAACATATAGATTATGAATCCTTCTTTTAACAATCGGGCAGGGTGTAAAAGCTTGGGTCCTTATGAATAAATTTTATCGCAGCAAGCTGCAAGGAACGACACCCCAATGGAGATTAAATTGACAGAGCAAAGCGACATCCACAAATATTTCCGCCCCGGCGGATCAATCGACAATCTTCATTTTTTTTAGCTCCCAGCTTTTCAAATCCTCCAGCATGGAGTAATCCGTCATATCGCATTTGACCGGTGTTATGGAAATAAAATTTTGGCCCAGTGCGGTTCCGTCAATTTCGGGATCGTCCCCAAACGATTGCATATCCCGTCCTTGCCAGTAATAGGTTCGATTACGGGGATCCATGCGCTTTTCAACATATTCAGACAGCAATTCAACGCTCTGCCGGCTGATCCGAACCCCGGCGATCTTTTTCAGGGGCCGGTTTGGAATATTCACATTAAGAAATGTTCCAAAAGGCAGTCCCTGTGCATGCACGGTACCGCATAACTGGGCGACAAACAGCGCAGCATCTTCGCAATAATCGGCTTTTTGGCCTTCAATTGATACCGCGATTCCGATGACACCGCCCAGGGCCGCCTCTTTAGCCGCGGCCACCGTACCGGAATAGTTTAAATTGGCACCGACATTGGCCCCCGGATTTATCCCGGCGACCACCACATCGGGGCGCTCGGGCAGTATTTCAGCGATGGCCAGTTTAATGCAGTCGGCCGGTGTGCCGTTTACCGAATATCCGCGATATCCACCGTTTAAAGAAACCCGACTTGCACGCAAGGGCTGATTCAGCGTAATGGCATGCCCGATGGCACTGCGCTCACGGTCCGGTGCGACGACTGTCACATGATGAGCATCGATAAAGTGGTTGTAAAGCGCCCACAGGCCCCGGGCATGGATACCATCGTCATTTGTCAATAAAACGTTCATGGGCAACATAGGGTCATGTTTGTGAATTTTGTCGTTAAATGTATTCTAGAAAAAAATCAAGATGTTCAAAGAAATGCCTTAAATTAAAGTATTCTGCTTAGTCTACTAACCAACCATTCAACTATTTAACAAGATCCGGTTGAACATTATCTTGACTTTTTTTATCAACTTGGGCTTATATCTTAAATTTAAATGGGATTCAAGCAGCACATTTCATCATCCGGCTCTGGATTCGACGATGCAATAAACTGAATGGCACTAAATACAACCACTCATAAATCCGGGCTTATGACTCTCGAACAAAGCAGACTTGACAGTCGGCGCTGGATTTCGTCAGCTGTCCTAATCATCCTCAGTGCCCTTGGAATCATTACCGGCTATCCGTTTATCACTCCCAACGAACTGGTGGCGCAAGTGAATCAAGACCAGGCCGCAGATGCTATCCGGGATCCGAATATACCGTGGCAACTTGAAGCCGATGAAATCAATTATGATCAAAATTTCGATGAATACAGCGCCAGCGGCAATGTTATGATTTATAAAGGAAACATTAAGCTGTTGGCCGACTTTATACGGTTTGATCACAAAAACATGAAGGCCTATGCCGAAGGTGACGTCATATTAACCAACGGTCAGGACATTCTGAGCGGCACGAGTATGGAAATGGATCTGGACAACCAGATCGGGTCGGTTAAAAATGGTTATCTGTTCCTTAAGGAAAACAACTTTCATTTAACCGGAAACCTGATCAAAAAGGTCGGCGAAAATACCTATACCATCGATGAGGCAACTCTGACCACCTGTGATGGTGAGAACCCGGATTGGAGGATAACCGGAAAAAAAGTCAAAATCAAAGAAGATGGCGAAGGGACGGCCCAACATGCGACCATATGGGCCCGGAAAATGCCGGTTATGTATACCCCTTATTTCTATTATCCAGCCAGGAAAAAACGCCAAACCGGTTTACTGTTCCCTGAGGGCGGGATTTCCGATCGCTGGGGCATCTATTATAATCAGCCCTTTTTCTGGGCCATTGATGAAAGCTCGGATGCCACTTTTTATGGACAATACATGAATAAACGTGGACTGCGGCCCGGTGTGGAGTACCGTTATTATTTAGATGACTGGTCAAAAGGGACCTGGATGGTCGATGGGCTTGATGATCAAAAAATCGACGACGGCATCGGTGATTCCAGCGAAAAATGGGGCTTTGATGACGGGACAACGGACATCCTGCGTAAAAATAAGGATCGCTACTGGTTGCGGGGCAGCCACCATCAAAAAATGCCCTGGGGGGTTCAGGCCAAACTGGACGTTGATATTGTCAGCGACCAGGATTACACCCGCGAATTTAAAAATGGGTACATGGGCTGGAAAAATTCAAAGGAATTTTTTGAAGATGTTTTCAGCCGAGATCTGGACGATTATAACGACCCCATCCGGACCAATCAGCTGAATTTCAATAAAACCTGGCCGCTTTACAGCCTTAACGCCCAATTACGTTATGATCTGGACAGCACCATCCGCAACACCCATAACCCGGATGTCACTTTGCAGCAGTTGCCCGTAATTGAGTTTGACGGAATCAAACAGCGCATCTCAACGTCCCCCTTTTTTTACAATCTGAATTCACAGTATGTTTATTTCTGGAGCCAGGACGGCAAGCGAACCCAGCGGCTGGATGCCTATCCACGGCTGTATCTTCCCTTTCAACTCAGGCCTTTCATCAATATCGAGCCATCGGTGGGTGTGCGGGGTACTTTATGGCGTCCGGACAAAAAAGAATTCGGCCCGGATGACAAAAATTACTACCATCGTGAATTGTACGATACCCGCCTGGATCTTTTTTCAGAGCTCTACAGTGTATTTCACACCGAAGGCAAAACCATCGAAGCTGTCAAACATACGATCCGTCCCCGCATCATCCATGATTTTGTTTCGAATGTGGATCAGGAAGATTTGCCCAATTTTGACTCCATCGACCGCATCAACAACGTCAACCTGCTCACCTACTCGCTGACCAACACTCTGACATCCAAAACACGAAAAACAGACAGCTTTGATATTTCCCATCGCATCGGCAAAAACAAGGCCACTATCATCGACTCTGCCGCCGATTACAGCTACAATGATTTTTTGCGCTTTGAATTGGAGCAAAGTTACGATATTAATGAGGGCAAAGAAAAAAATCCGGATCGTCCGTTTTCTCCCATAGGTGCCAGACTGGACCTGATTCCCGGAAGATATATTGCCCTGGAGGCCACTGCGTTGTGGTCCGTCTATGATTATCAATTTTTGTCCCACAACCTCGAAGCAAATTTCTGGGATCTGCGGGGAAACAGATTGGCGCTGGAGTACAGGTATACCAAGGATTCCGATGAACTTGGCTTGAACCCGGTCCAGTCTCTTTCCGCAGATTTGCGTGTCAGGGCGACGGACAGGCTCTCGGTTTCCGCGAATTACGAATACAATTTCTTGGACAATACCCTTGTCCAAACAGGTATCGGGATGAATTACAAAGCCCAATGCTGGGCATTTGAAGGCCGCATCACCGATACAACCGGTGTCGACAACTCTCATAATTATGATTTTGAAATAAAAGTGAACCTGTTCGGATTGGGTGAATTCGGGATTTAGACCCAAAGTTCAGTTATCGTTGATGGGTTGATTAGTTGATTGGTAAAGTGGTTGTAAATATGCATTTATCCCATATTTGCAAAATAATTGGACACTTCATGGATTAACAATCGTAAAATTTTAAAATTATGACCATAATTTACTTAATCAACCATTCAACCAGTAAACTAATCAACGAGGTCTGTAATTGTTATTTTAGTGCATTTTATAGCAAATAAGGGTATTGGGATATTTTCGCTACCCTGGGACAATTGAATATTTTCATTTCCGGTTCGTCCGGATGAGGTAAAACATGACAGATAAAAAACTTGAACCTATGTGGTATGTGCTGCACACCAAAAGCCGTCACGAATCCGTGGTTAACGACGGTTTGATGAAAAAATCAATAGAGGTATATCTGCCTAAGATAACCGTGCGCAGTAAACGGCGTGATCGCAAAGTAACGATTCGGGTGCCTCTTTTCCCAGGGTATCTGTTCGTCAAAACGGATCTTCATCCCCATTCCCATCTGGAAGTCGTAAAAACTGTCGGGGCGGTGCGTTTGATCGGCAATAAACAAGGTCCCCTGCCGGTGGCCGACGGAACCGTTGAGTCTCTAATGATAATGGTGTCAAGTGATCATGCCGTAACTACCGGCTATCGTTTAGAAAAAGGAGATAACGTCATGGTTGTGCGCGGACCGTTTGCGGGGGTTGTCGGTAACTTTGTGAGGTACGGCGGCAAGGGCCGTATTGTGGTGAACATCGAGGCCCTCGGTCAGTACGCGGGGGTCGAAGTCAGCGAAGATGATATTGAAATTCTGCCGAAAATATTATCATAACTACTTGACATTTTATTAAGTTCTGGTTTATAAAAATATAATACACTAAAGGATACTATCGGGTACAGAAGGAGGTTGTATGAATAAACTGGAGCTCATTTCCGCCTTGAAAGCAGAAGCTAATATTTCGAAAGCGGAAGCAGCAAAAGTAGTCCAGATATTTTTTGATAACATGGCAGATGCCATGGCCCGCGGAGAGCGCGTGGAGATCCGCGGTTTGTGCAGTTTTTTTGTGAAAGAATACAAGAGCTACACGGGTCGAAACCCGAAAACCGGGGAAAAAGTCACCATAAAGCCCAAAAAACTTCCATTTTTCAAATCTGGTAAGGAATTGAAAGATCGGGTAGACTACTGATCTGTGCCTGGGTTTGAGTCGATAATAGATCAAGACCGCCCCATACGTATCCTCACCACCTTCCTTCAAAAAGGGACCGTTCCTCACGCCCTTCTGTTCACAGGAATAGAGGGGGTAGGCAAACAAAACACGGCCGTTGCATTTGCCATGGCGTGTAACTGCACCGGGGACAATTTTGAAACCAATTCTGAATTGCGGGACAGCCGGGCTGCCGATGGTCACAGTACCACGAACCGACCACGGATAATCAATCCCTGCGGAAATTGCAAGTCGTGCCGGAAAATCGAATCTGGAAACCATCCGGATATCATCCGGATAAAGCCATCCGGCGCGTTTATCAAAATTAATCAAATCCGCACCCTCTGCCAAACCCTTACCATGAAACCTTATGAAGCCGGCATACGGGTGGTACTTATATCCGACGCCCAGGCATTGAATCCTGCCGCAGGCAATGCTCTCCTCAAGGTGCTGGAGGAACCTCCAACCGGAACCATTCTGATCCTTGTGGCCAGTCATACATCCGATCTCCTGCCAACCATAGTCTCGCGTTGCCGGCACATTCGGTTCAATCCGATCTCGAGAACAAAAATGGAATCCATACTCGTCAGCCGGCATGGATTTGATCCGCAAAATGCGATGATCATTGCAGCCATGGCTGGCGGGAGTTTTTCACGAGCGCTGCATATGTACCGGACGAATTGGATAAACCGCAGAACCTGGCTTATCAGTGAGTTGGATTCCTTGTCATCGGTATCCATCAGTCGTCTTTTGGCCTTCGGTGATCAACTGGCAAAAAACAAAGATGCTTTGCCGGACGCTCTCGAGGTAATGAAGTCTTGGTTGCGTGATCTTGTAATCGGCAAATTTTATCCTGAAAAAATAATCCATCAGGATCTGACTGATAACGTGCACCGGGCTTCGCAAAAAATGAGTACAACATCGCTGCTTTCAAAGTTTGAAACAATTCAATCCACCCAAATTGCAATTCAGGCCGGCACCAATTTAAGACTTGCCATGGAAACAATGGTCTTGAAATTGTCACGAATTTAATCTAGAATACAATATTTTAAAAAAGTTGTAGAATTTCCGAGACGTTATAATTATGAATAAAAAAGTCGGTATAAAATTTAAAACCACCGGCAAGGTATATGATTTTGACTGCGGTGCATTTGTATTGAATCGCGGTGATCATGTTATTGTAGAAACCGAACAGGGACTCGGTTTTGGAACGGTTGCCGTTGATCCGGTTCTTTACCAAAGCAAAAAAGATGACAGACCCCTAAAAAAGATTTATCGACTGGCAAATAAAAAAGATTTCGAGCAGAAAGACAATAATCTAATTGATGAAAAAACAGCCCACAATTTCTGTATTCAGTGCATTAAAAATCTGGGGCTGAAAATGAATCTTTTCTCTGTCGAGAAAGCCTTTGATGGCAACAAATATACTTTTTTCTTCACCTCCGAGGGACGTGTCGATTTTCGACAACTGGTAAAAATGCTGGTCAGGCAGCTGGGGGTTAGAATTGAAATGCGCCAGGTGGGTATTCGCAATCAGGCTAAAATGTGCGGAGGTATCGGCAGATGCGGCCGAGAGCTGTGCTGCTCAGCCTTTCTGGAAAAATTCGAACCGGTCTCCATACGCATGGCTAAGGAACAAAGCCTGTCATTAAACCCAACAAAAATCTCGGGCCAGTGCGGCCGCTTGATGTGTTGTTTGACCTATGAATATGACACTTACCGGGCATTGAAGAAAAATTTGCCTAAAATCGGAAAACACATTATGACCGAAAAAGGAAAAGGAAAAGTAATCCGTCACAATGCCATTTGCAATTGCATAACCGTTCGTTTAGAAGGCGGTGTGGAAATCGAAACCGCAGTCAATCAAATCATAGAGGATTGAAAAATGTCCCTGCCCTTTTATGTCACAACCCCAATCTATTACGTGAATGCGCGTCCCCATTTGGGCCACGCTTACACCACTATAGTGGCCGATGTTGCCGCGCGTTTTCATACCATGCGTGCATGCGATGTTTATTTTTTAACCGGCACAGATGAGCATGGCGACAAAATTGTACGTGCCGCCAAAAAAGAAAATATGACTCCCAGGGGTTACGTGGATACCATCAGCGGTCTATTCAGGGATTTGTGGCCCGAATTGGGTATCAACAACTCCGCCTTCATTCGCACCACCGATCCCGCCCACATGGCCGTTGTGGAACAGATACTGCAAAAAATTTACAATGCGGGTGATATCTATTTCGCCGAATACGAGGGTCTGTATTGTTTCGGGTGCGAACGTTTTTACACCGACAGAGAACTTGTGGACGGACAATGTCCGGACCATGAAACAGCACCGGAAGTTATCAAAGAATCCAACTATTTTTTTAAAATGAGTCGCTATCAGGACTGGCTCATCGATCATATCCGCAACACGCCGGATTTCATTCGTCCCCAACGCTATAAAAACGAAGCATTGGCCTTTTTGAAAGAGCCGTTGGAGGACTTATGCATTTCCAGACCGAAATCCAGACTGAAATGGGGCATTACCCTGCCCTTTGATAACAACTACGTTACCTATGTATGGTTCGATGCTCTTTTAAACTATGTCTCCGCTTTGGGATATCCCGGTGCAGACCTGTTTAAAACTTTCTGGCCGGCAGCTCAGCACGTGGTGGCCAAGGACATCCTCAAACCCCATGGGATCTATTGGCCGATTATGCTTAAAGCAGCCGGTATTCCGATATACAAGCATTTGAATGTTCACGGGTATTGGAATATTGAAAACAGCAAAATGTCAAAAAGTCTGGGAAATGTGGTTGAACCCATCGAACTTAAAAATATTTACGGTCTGGATGCCTTCCGCTTTTTTCTAATTCGCGATATGGCCTTCGGACTGGATTCCAGTTTCAGCGAAACTTCTTTGGTTCAGCGCATCAATTCGGATCTGGCCAATGATCTTGGCAATCTGTTTTCCAGAATTGTTTCAATGGTTCATAAGTATTTTGAAGGGGTTGTCCCTGAGATCGAACCATCGGTGGAAGCCGAATGTGAACTCGGACTGAAAGCAAATGCTCAGATTGCCCTTGCCGACTACGAAGGCTTTATGGAAACATTCCAGTTCCACAACGCGCTGCAGGCAGTTTGGAAATTCATAAGCCAAATGAATAAATATGTGGATGTCACCGCCCCTTGGGAGTTGGCCAAGAGGAAATCAAGTCGCAAATCCCTGGCGGTGGTTATCTATAATCTGCTTGAAGGATTGAGAATCATTTCCGGTCTCATATATCCCGTCATGCCCGAAACGGCGGCCAAAATGCAAAAACATCTTGGATTGGATCCAAAGAAACCCTTTTATCTTTTTGAGCAACTCAAAAACTGGAAATCCATCAAACCCGGCACCCGGCTGCCGAAGTCCATTGTCCTTTTCCCGCGAGTCGAATCCACTGAAAAAGCTGCTGATCCACTGGTCAAATCACCCGAAGCTGTCAACCGACCTAAATTCAAACCGGAGATCACGTTGGATGAATTCAGCCGGGTTGATCTTCGGGTGGCAACTGTGGTTCATGCGGAAAGGATTCCCAGAGCGAAGAAAGTTTTAAAACTTGAAGTGGATTTAGGGCAAAAAAGAACCATCGTCGCAGGCATTGCTCAAAACTATACCCCCGAAGAACTCATCGGTAAACAAATCATTATTGTAGCCAACTTGAAGCCGGCCAAACTCATGGGAGTTATCTCAAACGGTATGTTGATCGCCGCCGTCGATGATTCCGGTCCAACCCTGGCGGCGCTGGACAAACCCGTCGATCCCGGAACACCATTGCGGTAAATAAAATGCGCGCAATAGTTCACCGCAAATGCCGAGAACGCAAAGGGAAGATGGCTTTTATTCTAACATCGAAAATTTGGTCCTCCCTCCGGGCAGTAGGGCCCACGGGCCGGAAGCTGGGCTAGGATACTTTACTGCTATGAAACGATTATCCAATAACCAATAACTAACAACTCCCAATTGGGTTTCTATCCTATCATGACCGCTGAGAACCACAAAAACAGGTTACCGCCATGTTACGGCATCATCCCAGCGCGCTATGGGTCCAAACGGTTTCCAGGCAAGCCTTTGGCCGATATCCTCGGCAAACCGATGATCCTGCATGTCTATGAGAGGGCCCGGCGATGCCCACAACTGTCGTCCGTTTTTTTGGCTACCGATGATGAACGAATTCGTTTGGTCGCACAAAAATGGGACATTCCGGTCGTCATGACCCGCACAACCCATCCCAGCGGTATGGATCGCGTAATGGAGGCGGCCGCGAAGCTGAAACTGCCCAGAGACTCAGTGGTCGTTAACATTCAGGGAGATGAACCCGCGCTGCAACCCGCTATGCTCACCCAGTTGGTCCGCCCATTCAGCGCAGCCGATGTTCAAGCAACAACTCTGGCACGTGAAATAAATGCGACGCAAGTTGGAAATCCCGACCTGGTCAAAGTCGTATTTGCCGGAGACGGACGGGCATTATATTTTTCGCGTTCACCGATACCCCATCAGGGTCAAGATCAAAAAAATCATTTTTATGGACACATCGGCATATATGCACTCCGCATGAAGGTGCTGGAAAAATTCGTTGCCTTAGCGCAAAGCCGTCTTGAAATTACCGAAAGACTCGAGCAGCTGAGACTGCTTGAAAACAACATAACCATCCATATTGTGGTGACCGATCATCATACCTGCGGCGTGGATCGTCCCGAGGACATTGAAACTGTCAGTAAGATCATATCCGGAATAACGTGAGTTGAGAAGAATTATGAGTTCAACCACACGAAGGCACAAAAAGGTAAATGATTGATTAAAGGAACAGACCAAATGAAACAAACAATTAGACGAATCCTAACCAGGACGACCGCCGCATTCGTCAGGGCTGCCCGTCAAACCGGTGGCCGGTTGGCCAACATTTTGAGAACAGACGTTTACTTCGGCAGAAACATCGCTCATTTACCCCTGGGCGCAATCGTTTTTTTCCCATTCCGGGATAACACGTTTTGCTGCGGTATCGCTGCAATCGTTTCCTATAAATCAAAAAAATCAATGCCCCCCCGATCAGACCCGGCCGCATTAGAGGATATGCTGGCTAAAATTGCGCAAGCGGGATACGAGCATTGCAATACAACGATCGACATGGATATTGACGATCACTACCTTGGCGGCCAATCTCACATCGATTCTCTGTGGCAGGCGATTCAAAATTTGAAGTGTTCAGACCGATTTTATGCCATTTTTACAAATTCAGATCACCGCAGGCAGTTAACAGACCTTTGTGATCGGCTGACCGGCATCGTTAGTGCTGAAGCACAATTGTTATCGGAGCGCATGGGCCAAATCCCGGTACAGACCCTTGAATTGATGACCGCCCGGATCGAAAAACTTAAAGATATTGCGTGGTGCATTCGCTGGGAAATTATTCAAAATTTAAAAAAAATAAAAGAGTTATGCCCGGGGCTCAACCAATCGTCGAGTTCTGAAACTGTGAGTGTCTTTAAGAAGATAAATGCCGTTTTAAACAGTATCGACCGGCTTGAAGTCAGGGGGCGCGATTCTGCCGGTATCTCCCTGATGTTTGTTCTAAACAAAGCTGAATTTGATAAATTTATAAAATCTTTAAAACAGGCAAACGTGCACAATCAGATAGATGAACGCTGCAGCCGGGGTACGCTGGTCAACCGGGAAATCACTGTACACCAACACCCCAAAGCCGGCAAAAATGAAAAGACTGCCATTGCCATGACTTACAAGATAGCCAATGAAATCGGAAGTCTAGGAGACAATGTCCAATATTTACGCCAGCAGATCGCCGATGATACGATTCTTCAAATTCTGGCTGCCCGTGAGTCTGAGTTTGATACGGTTTCAGCACACACCCGCTGGGCATCGGTAGGAGCGATCACTGAAGCCAATTGCCACCCGGTAGACAACCAGACTGTCGAAAATGCAGCGCAAAACAACCCTATCATCCATGCCTGCTTAAACGGAGATATCGACAACTATCAGGATTTGAAACGTGAATTGGAACTTAGCGGGGATCGGATCCACAAAGACATCACCTCTGATACCAAAATCATCCCACTGATAATCGCTAAATATTTACGCCAGGATCACCCCATCGATGAAGCCTTTAGGCTGGCAGTCAATGATTTTGAAGGTTCCCATGCCATCTCCATGCATACGGATCTGGCTCCCGGTAGAATTTTTCTGGCCCAGAAGGGCAGCGGCCAGACATTCTTTGTTGGAATCGCCCCGGATCATTACATCCCCACCTCCGAAGTATATGGGTTTGTCGAAGAGACCGCCCAATTCATCAAGCTGGACGGCGAAACCATGGTAACCGGAAACAGCGGACCCACCCGGGGGCAGATTTTTATTCTGAACCAGGCTTCCGCCGGGGGTCTTGATGGCATCAATGCCAGGTGGTATGATGGTACGACTCTTCAACTCAGTGAGAAAGACATCAAGCAGACCGAAATTACATCCAGAGATATCGACCGCCAGGATTATCCCCACTATTTTTTAAAAGAAATCTCGGAATCACCGGATTCCATGGAAAAAACACTTCACAATCGCTGGAAAGTCGCGGAGGATGGAACCCGGCAATACGTCATTGCTCTGGACGACACTGTGATTCCCTCTGCCTTGAAAAAAGCACTGACCACCGATCGGATCAAACGCATCTTTTTTATCGGACAAGGCACTGCCGGTGTCGCCGCTATGGCCTGTGCCAATATTATGGCTTACTATAACCCGTCCTATCATATCAGTGCGTTGAAGGCGTCGGAATTCAGCGGTTTTCAATTAAATGAACAGGATGGTGCCGAAAGCCTGGCAGATGCGCTAGTGATCGCTATCAGCCAGTCCGGTACAACCACCGATACCAATCGCACCGTGGACATGGTAAAGCAAAGAGGGGCTTATACCCTGGCGATTGTAAACCGCAGAGATTCGGATATTACCTTCAAAGTTGACGGGGTCATGTACACCAGCAGCGGCCGCGATGTTGAAATGTCGGTGGCTTCCACCAAAGCATTTTATTCCCAGATCGTTGCCGGTGCCATCCTGGGGCTTTACATTGCCACCCTGAAAAAGCACAGAGACGCTGAATTTGTTTCCGGTGAAATCGAGCAACTGCTTGCACTTCCTTCTCAAATGCGGGAGATATTGTCCAACAGAGATGCAATCAAGGACTCAGCCACAAAGCTTGCCGTCACTAAAACTTACTGGGCTGCAGTCGGTAGTGGTCCAAACAAAGCTTCGGCTGATGAAATACGCATCAAGCTTAGCGAACTTTGTTATAAGACGATTTCCTCAGATTTCGTGGAGGATAAAAAACACATCGATTTATCTTCAGAGCCGCTGATCCTTGTCTGTGCCGCCGGTACGAGAAACACGGTGATTGGTGATATCATAAAGGACACCGCCATATTCAAGGCGCACAAGGCCACCCCCATCGTTATTGCAGATCAAGGCGAAAATCGTTTCACGCCCTATGCCGATACCGTATTCCATGTGCCCCGCGTCAGCGAACATTTCGCTCCGATTCTAAATACACTGGTGGGTCACTTATGGGGATATTATGCGGCGCTGGCCATCAATGAGGGTTCCCGCTTCTTGTATGGCTTTCGGGATGAAATCAAAAATACCATTGAAGAATATGCCACCCGCGGCCTGGATGTATACGAAATTATTCTTGAAAAACCCTTCCGGGAAAAAATTGCCGAATTCTACAACAAGTTTAGAAAAAAAAGGGCCGCCAATCAATTTCCTGCTGCCATCGGATTTGATGCCGTATCCGATCTGACCCTGTTGCTCAAATATTTGTCCGGCCGATTGCCGGTCTCGGACTTTGATCTTGATTTTAGCCAAAAAGGCACGGCCGTGAATATGCTTAACACGTTTTTCAATTGTCTGGCCGTTGGAATAAGCACTATGGCGCGGCCGGTGGATGCTATCAAGCACCAGGCCAAGACCGTAACCGTTGGAACCAGCCGAATCAGCGAGCGCATCGAAGGCATCCTGTTTGATGCCTTAAGCATTGAAAACCTTGCGATTTCCCAGTTGACCAATATGAATATAATCGTGTTAAAAAATCTGCAGGGTATCATCGAGCAAATTGAAGGTTCCACGCTATACCGCATTGACGGTTTGAGTGTTCTCGGCGAACCTTCGGACGACACCACCATTGAGGTCATCAAAAAACGGGGGGATATTGCTGATGTACCGTCAAGGGTTGAAACGGACAACCGCTTGAAAGGAACCAAACGCATTATCGTAAGGCAGGGAAATGTCTACATCGGCAAAGGTCGCAAGGATGAGCGCAGTATCATGATCATTCCCAGTTTGACCACTTCCGACAGCGGTCCGAACAGAATTGAATATTTGTTGCTGTTGCATGTATCTTTTCGGCAAGACATCCCCCTTGATACCCGGATTAAAGCGCTCGGTGGCAAATACGAGCACATAAAAAATATCGTGCAGGAAAACAGCATTGCCTGGCAAGATAGCTTTCTCGATCTTCTTAAAATTGAAGATCTTTTTGGCCGATCAGCTGAAAAAACAGCTGATTATATTGTATCGCAGCAAAATGGAGAGATATAAATCGACTCACCGATATGCCCCCCATTAGAAATCAAATGTTATCAAAAAGTTGACATCTGAATGCGTATCGTTATAAAATAGTCAACTATAGTGAAAATTCATTCCTGCTTCACACGGATTCAAAACGCCCAGAATCCTCTCATGCCGGATACCAGCGTTGGAGTTGTGTTTGTTTCGCTCCATAGTGCCAGCCGGGCGCGGACACACTCCAATGATAAATTTAAGGATGTATATAAATGGATAACAATTACAACACCATTAATTCCTCCATCGATCATTTAAACGAAATTTCCGCCTGGGTCACATCCGTCCAGGATCTCGATCAGCTTCTTGAACTCATTATCGAAACCGCCACCCGGATGATGGATGCCAAGGCCAGCTCGCTTTTGCTGCTCGACCGCAAAACCCAGAAGCTTTATTTTAAAGTGGCCACTGGTGCAAAGGGGACTGATATCAAACAGTTCGAGATCGATCTCGGACAGGGCATCGCGGGTTATGTTGCACAGTCGGGAGAGCCGCTTTTGATCCCGGACGTGGCCAAAGATCCGCGCTGGTATAAAGAAATCAGTGAATCCATTGGGTTTAAAACCCAATCCATTGCCTGTGTACCGATGAAGATAAATGGCGAAACCATCGGTGTGGTAGAAATTATCGACAAGGCCGACGGCAGTTCAATTCGGAACGAAGATTTAAAAATATTGTCCGTTTTTGCCGATCTGGCCGCCCGGGCCATCGGTAACGCCCGCAAGATCGAACACGATAAAAAAGAAATCAGAGATCTGAAAAAAGAGTTGCGGGGCAAGCATGAATTAGTCGGTGAAAGCAAAGCACTGCGCAACGTCATCTCCGATGCGATCAAAGTCGCCAATTCGAAATCCACCACCCTGCTTTTGGGAGAAAGCGGAACCGGCAAGGAACTGTTGGCCCGGTTGATTCATCGGGTGGGTCCCCGAAAGGATGAACCCATGATCGTCCTCAATTGCGCCGCTTTGCCGGAAACATTGCTCGAAGATGAGTTGTTCGGTCATGAAAAGGGGGCTTACACCGGCGCCGTTGCTCGAAAAATCGGCAAATTTGAACTGGCTGACGGGGGTACTATTTTTCTGGATGAAATTGGAGAAATGAGCCCCGGCATGCAATCCAAACTCCTGCGCATTTTGCAGGAAGGCGTCTTTTACCGTGTGGGAGGCAATAAAGCGATTCCTGTGGATGTGCGCGTAATATCAGCCACAAACCGAAATATAGAGGAGGATGTCGCCCAGGGCAAGTTCCGTGAAGATCTGTATTACCGCATAAATGTGGTTCAAATTCAAATGCCGCCCTTAAGAGAACGCAGGGAAGATATTGTGTTGCTGGCCGAATATTTTTTAGACATCTTCAAAAAAGAGAGGGGGACGTCTAATTTAATTATATCTAAAGCGGCCATGGATCTCATGCTGGAATATGACTGGCCCGGCAATGTCAGAGAAATGAAAAATGCCCTGGAAAGGGCGGTTGTCATGGGCAACGGCAAACAGATTTTGCCCGAGGATCTTCCGGCATTTGCCTGCACACCCCAATATCCCGGCTTGGAAGTGGGATTGTCTTTGAAAGAAGCCACGGACATTTTTAAGAAAGAATTCATTGTCATCAACCTTAGGCACACCGAAGGCAACCGGAGTATGGCAGCAAAAACAATGAAAATTCAACGAACTTACCTATCAAGATTGATCGCCAAATTCGGTATAACCTGAGAGGAGGGAGTTCTGAAATGATATCGACATTCGCTAAATTTAGTCTGGCCGCGGTATTTTTCACAGTGTTAACAGCTGCATCCTGGGTTTTCGCCGCTGTTGAAATTAACCTTCAAAAAACATTGACAACCGATGGGGTGCCTGTTGATGTGGCAGTCTCCCAAGACGGCAATCTGACCTTTGTCCTCACCGATGACGGCAATGTTCTGATCTACAATCAGGTTGGAAATCTGACGGATACTATCGAAATCGGCCCTCATATCGATCAAATTGAGATCGGGCCTCGCGGAGAAAGGCTGTTTGCCGCTAGCCGCCAAAATAAAACAGTGGAAATTATCACTCTTGACTTCATTCATGAAATCAATACGTTGGGCTCTCCCTCGAAAGGCCCGCTTGAGGCACCGGTGGTCATCGCAGTGTTCAGTGACTTTCAATGAGGTTACTGCGCGAGGCTGGTGCCTCAACTTGAGCAGTTGCTCATTAAATACCCCGGTAAGGTAAAAGTGGTTTTTAAAAACTTTCCTATCAGAAGTCACAAGTATGCTCTCAAAGCTGCCATGGCGGCATTGGCAGCTGAACCCCTGGGAAAATTCTGGGAATTTCACGACACGCTTTTTAACAATTACAACCGACTCAACGACCAAAAAATCCAGGAAATAGTTAAGATACTGGGTCTGGATGAAACGAAATTTAAAGAACAACAGAGGAATCCCGCCATTACGGAACGTATCCGACAGGATTACGAGGAGGGCATCCGGATAGGGGTCAGAGGAACACCGACAATATTCATCAATGGCAAAAAACTACGGGACCGCGGTGTGCAGAGCATGGAGGCGGCCATCGAAAAGGAACTGCAAAAGCAACAGGAAAAAAGCCAAGAGGAAACTGCTCAATAGCACCCCAATTGAGTATCGCTCAATTAGGTCTTATCAACCCGCCCGCGCCTTCGAATATTCCAGCGCCGCTTTGATAAAATCCCTGAAAAGCGGATGCGCATCCATCGGACGCGATTTAAACTCCGGATGGAACTGACATCCAAGAAACCAGGGATGGTCCCTGATTTCAATAATTTCCACCAGATCGCCGGTGGGCGAGCTGCCGCTGACGACCATCCCCTTTTCAACCAAAAGCGCTTTGTAGTCATTGTTGAATTCGTACCGGTGGCGGTGACGCTCAGAAATTTTCCCCATACTGTATGCCCGGTAGGCAAGGGTGTCTTTTGTTAAATGGCAGGGATAAGCGCCCAGACGCATGGTGGCCCCTTTGTCCGAGGACTCATCCCGCCGTTGGACAGTGCCACTTCTCTCATCAAGCCACTCCAGCATCAAATAAATCACTGCATTCGGCGTAAATTCATTGAACTCGGAACTGTTGGCGTCTTTCAAACTTGCCACGTTGCGTGCAAATTCGATCACCGCGATCTGCATTCCCAGGCATATCCCGAAATAGGGAATTTTATTTGTCCGGGCATGGTTCGCCGAGCATATTTTGCCTTCGATACCACGGTTTCCGAAACCACCGGGCACCAGTATACCATCGGCATCGGCCAGCATCTGACTGCAAGTCCCGTCTTCTATTTTCTCCGAGTCAACGAATATTAGATTTACTTTACAATCGTTGGCAAATCCACCATGACAGAGGGCTTCGTTCAGGCTTTTATAGGATTCGGTGAGATCGACATACTTTCCGACAATAGCGATCGTCACGGATTGTTGGGTCATCTGAATTTTACGAACCAATTCTTCCCAGGCCTCAAGCCTGGGTGCCCGAGTCCAGATATTAAGCAATTCGACAATCTTGCCATCCAGGCCTTCTTTATGAAACACCAGCGGGACTTCGTATATACATTCCACATCTTTGGCAGTCACCACCGCATCGATACCGACATTGCAAAAAAGGGAAATCTTAGCCTTAATTTCTTTGGATAGATACCGGTCGGTGCGGCATAGAAGAATATCAGGTTGAATCCCAATGCTACGCAGCTCTTTTACGCTGTGCTGGGTAGGCTTTGTTTTCACCTCTCCGGCGGTGCCGATATAGGGTACGAGGGTCAAATGAATGTACAAGGTATTGTCCTTGCCCGCATCAACTTTGAATTGCCGGATGGCCTCCAGAAATGGCAGGCTTTCAATGTCGCCGATGGTCCCGCCAATCTCGACGATCACAATATCCACATCCTTGGCGGCCAGCTTGATGCTGTGTTTAATCTCATCTGTTATGTGCGGGATAACCTGGACCGTTCCACCGAGATAATCTCCACGGCGCTCCTTGGAGATGACCGAATGATAAATCTTCCCTGTGGTAAAATTGTTGTCGTGGCCTAACTTAGCATGGGTAAATCGCTCATAGTGTCCGAGATCCAGGTCCGTTTCAGCACCGTCATCGGTAACAAATACCTCGCCGTGCTGGAAGGGATTCATGGTACCGGGATCGACATTGATATAGGGATCCAGCTTCTGAATGGTTACCGTAAGTCCCCGGCTTTCCAACAACGCTCCGATGGCAGCCGAAGCCAACCCTTTGCCCAGAGAGGACAGTACACCTCCAGTTACAAATATATATTTAGTATTATCTCCCATAGGTTTACCTTAATGATTGATGTTATTGATTTTATGGATTAAATTGAGGGATGAAAATTTGCCTGCCCACATGTTTCGGGATACGAAAAATAGTAATAGATACCCGGGTCCAGAGGACCAGGTTTTGGATACAGAATTAACCAAATGATCAACTCACGTAAAAAAAGCGAAAACCCCCTTGTGCTATCGCCCAAAGGGGTTTAGATCATTGCAGATAAACTAAAATATCGGCGTTTGGGTGGAATGTTAATTGGACCCTCTCAATTCCTTTTAGTTTTGAGCCAAGAATTGTCAGGCCCATCACTCAATTGTTATTTATTAAGTACCAATAATAAGATAATGGATCAATAAAGTAAAGTCGGAATTTTTACATTTTTAAGGTTATTCAAAAATGAGCCTGAATTCCTCGATGGTTTTTTCAACTTCACTGGGTTCTTCGGGTTCACCGGGCACGATCGGTTGTGCCGGCGCCTGGTGAAAAACCGTCTTCAGATAATCGATATCAAAAAGTTCCTCGGAAAACGTTGGGTTCTCCTCAAAATTTATGGCTTGATTGACGCGTACCAGATTCCCGTCCTGATAGAACTCGATGCGAGACGGATAGCGGGTTTTACCGATCTTCCACCAGACCAGATATTGAATCTCGATTGTATCCGATTCGCCGGCCGGATTTACCCCTTTGATAATCCAGCGCAGGGGCAGGAAGGTGTCCTGATCAATCCATACCTGAGAAACCGACTCATCCGGATATTGCGCTCCGATGACAAATGCAATTTTTTCCTCAAATCGTCCCAGACTCGATATGGAGACATCCACTCCCAGTTGGCGCAACCTTTCAACGAGTTCCTCACGCGAGTGGTAAAACAAAAGATCTTGGTAGAGATCAAATCGATTTCTAGCCTCGGGCACGCTGTTTCCATCAATTAATGTCAGGGTTTTTCCTTCGGAATAAATAAAAATGCGCTCAGACTCATTTGATCTTGCGTCCGAACGAAAGGCTTTAGAAAATATATATCTCAAGGATCCTTCCAGTTCCATGGTTTCCGGTACCTCGGCCATTTGATCGGCATAATGATCCTGTGACCTGCGCGAACCGTCCATAGCATCGACCGCATCAGAGGACTGTGCTGATTCACTACCAGGGGAATACTGATTCGAATCATCATCCCCGCCAAACCGGTAAAAGATAATCTTTTGTGAAACAAACAAGCTTTTGGCCTTTCCCAGATTTTCAATCACCAAATCAAGTACATGGGGCCCCTGCAGCACGTAGGCATAAACCGGAGCAACGAAAACAACAATAATGCCAATGAGAAATGGAAAAACAAGGCGTTTCTTAATATGAGCATTCATAGACGACTCGGCTTTTAGGTTTTAAAATAATTCCTGGGCAAATAAAGCCGCCTCTCCCAGCTCTTCTTCGATTCGGATGAGTTGGTTGTACTTGGCGAGCCGATCACTGCGGGACAAGGAACCTGTTTTTATCTGACCACTGTTTACCGCCACCACAAGATCGGCGATAAACGTGTCCTCAGTTTCACCGGAACGGTGAGATATGACCGTGGTGTATCCCACCTGATTGGCCATCTCGATACAATCCAGAGTTTCGGTGACGGTTCCAATCTGGTTCAGCTTTATTAATATAGAATTTGCAATGCCTTGTTCGATTCCTTTGTTGAATATCTTGGGATTGGTTACAAATATATCATCGCCGACAAGCTGAACAGCGCCTTCCAGCCGATCTGTCATGGTTTTCCAACCATTCCAATCTCCTTCTGCAAGGCCATCCTCAATGGAGAGAATCGGATAGCGGTTGATGAGCTCTTCATAATAGTCGGTCATCTTGTCCGCAGTCAGTTTTTTATTTTCGGATTTCAAGACGTATTTTCCGTTCTGATAAAATTCACTGGCAGCTGCGTCCAGACCGATTCCCATATCTTTACCGGGCTTGTAGCCGGCATTTTCGATGGCCGTCATAATAAGCTGAATGGCGGTTTCATTGGATTCAAGGTCCGGCGCAAATCCACCTTCATCGCCGACTGCCGTAGAAAGCTTGCGATCTTTGAGAATTGATTTTAACTGATGAAACGTTTCCGCGCCCATCTGAACCGCTTGAGCGATGGATTTCGCTCCGAAGGGGATGATCATAAATTCCTGGATATCCAGATTGTTGGCCGCATGGGCCCCCCCGTTGATAATGTTCATCATTGGAACAGGCAGATTCCTCGCATTGATCCCTCCTAAATACCGGTAAAGCGGCATTTCATACGCCCTAGCCGCAGCTCTGGCAACCGCCATCGAGACACCCAGGATGGCATTGGCGCCCAGTTTTGCTTTGTTGGCCGTGCCGTCCAGCTTGATCATGCAGTGGTCCAATGCAATCTGATTGGCAGCATCGAGTCCCATGATTGCAGGTGTGATGACGGTAAGCACATTTTTCACTGCCTTGGTAACACCCTTGCCGCCAAAACGCTTTGAACGCTTGTCTCTCAGCTCAAGCGCCTCTCGTTTTCCAGTGGAGGCACCGGATGGGACCGCCGCTCTTCCCATAACTCCGCAAGCAAGATAGATATCTACTTCGACGGTGGGATTTCCTCTCGAATCCATGATCTCTCTGGCTTTTACATTAACAATTTCAGTCATGTCAACCTCCCCTGCAAAACAATGATTTGTTAATATTGAAAATCTTGAAATTTCTAACTATTAATGATTAGGGCTTTAAGCGATCAAAAAAATGTCTGGTGAATATTGACAAATTTCATAGAAATGTTACTCTGCTTACTCTCGTATGTCAAGTTTGGACCGTTGATTTCCCGAACAACGTCAAAGTCGGCTACAGCTGGCACAGGGAGAAGCAGTTTGCTTCACCGGATACGGCACTAAAATTATTCCAGGCAATTACCTGTCTAAAGGAACAGGCCGAAATCGATTCCAGATCCATCTATGTTAGGATGCTTATGCCGAACAAGAAAATCAACTTATATTCCCAGGCCCATCTAATGGTTGCGGCCATCCGTGTGTATGAACATTTAAATGGCCGACCGCCCACTGTCGATGATGTCTGCCGGGTCATCAATTTTTCCATGGAACAAGGCCACTTCATCTGTCGCAAACTCCAGGAACTTGATATTATCAAAGCCGTAGACGGATCCTACGGTACCCGTTTGTTCATCAACGACCATTTAAAATTGGAAGATCTGCCCCGCGATGAGCCGGAGAACAAGCTGGAAGATGATCTTAAAAAGTTTCAGGACACCCAGAAAGCCTTTTCCCGCAAAATAGAGTCTTTTCAGGCCCAGCAGAAGCAAAAGAAAAAAGATCTCTTTGCTGAAATGGAAAAAAAACTCAAAGAAGAATTAGAAAAGAAGTAACATACTTCATTGAAGTTTTGTGTCCCAATTCCACAGCCCCTTCCTCTTCTTCATCTTCACTCTTTTGGGAAGCGGTTCGATCAAATCGATAAAAACGGCATATCCGGCTTGGTACAGCGCTTTTTTATGGATGCGCAAATCCAGTTTCCAGTTTGGATAGACCCAGTAATCCGGACCATGACGGGTCGCCCAGGCCTGTTCGCCCATGGGGCTTGAAAAAGCTTTATCCTGTTGGACATCTTCCGAAAGTGTTCTCGCCACACACAGGGGCCAGTTTCCCGCAATAACGATTCCCAGGGGAATCGGACTGTGCCGTGGCAGCTGTAAATAATCATCGGCACCGAGTTCCGGGCTGACAACAGCTCCGTTAAAACCCATGGCGCCTGCGGATTCGATAGCCAGCGGATTGGCGAGGTTGCAGAACGGACCGGCCCAGATCTTGAGTCCTTTTTGTTTTTTAAAAAATGCGATCTGCCAGGGCGCATTCAGCACAAAATGCCGGGCGCCTTTATTGATTGCAAGCTGCACGTGTTCTTTTACCACTTTTTCATTTTCAGGCCAGATCACCGGCGTAAGCCACCAATGGATCCGGGAAACAATTTTCCCGGACATTTTTTTTATAATCGGCCCGGATAACCAGAGACCGGATTGCCCCGGCGCGTCCGATCCCGGCAATTTTCGGTATACCGCAATATCCACCATCCTTGATTTTTTTGGATTGCCGGCCGGCAAAGAAGGGACGAACAGGGAAACACACCCGGAAGCGCTTTGGATTGGATTGAGCTGATCATCTAGTTCCGATATCATCTCATCCAAATGCTTTTCACGCCGATCCGTCAAAAACACCGGTGCACCCTTGGCAGCTGTTTTTTTCGAAGAAGGGCTGATGAACAGCCGGCCGCCTTTGGGTACCGATCGGCCAATGCGCTTTTTACTGTGCCCGGTTTCGTCCTCGTACCCAATCCGCAAAATATCTCCCGGAAATAATTCTTCCCTCGTATTGAAGTAGGAATTTTGCCGGGCGCCTTTAATCTTACCCACCAGCAGGCCGGAACCGGTCTGACTGTTAAGATTGACAGGATTCTGCGGCCGCTGGGGCAGAAAATGATAGTGGGTGCCGGCGCGGCCCAGAGCACGGCCCAACAAGTGCAGCGCATCTTTTTTCATTTTGGAATCACGGTGGTGATCTCTGAGCATCCGGTAAGCACGAACTGTGGAATAGACATAATGCGGGCTTTTTTTTCGCCCCTCTATTTTCCATGTTCGAACTTTGGGTATTGACAAAAGTACCTTGGCCAGAACATCGACGCTCAAATCCTGACAAGAGAAATATCTATGGGCTTGGCCGGTCTGGGTATACCGTCGGCGGCAAGGTTGAACACACCGTCCTCTCAGACCGCTCTTGCCGCCCATGTAACTGCTCCAGTAACACCTTCCGGAGACAGCATAGCAAAGCGCTCCATGAATAAATACTTCCAGATCTAAATCGGGTGGACACTCCCGGGCCAGAGTTTTGAGTTCATCGACGTTAAGCTCCCGTGGAAGCACCACACGGTCCACCTGAAGATGTTGTCGGATGACCTGCAGCGCCATAGAAAAACTCACATTTGCGAGGGTCGAAAGATGAACTTCACCTGAAAATCCGGTCTGTCTGATCAGAGACACCATGCCGAGATCCTGAATAATTATGGCATCAGGCTTTACCCGGCGCTGCAGAAGATCCAAAAATTGCCCGGCCCGCTTGAGATCATCGGGTTTTAACAAGGAATTTACGGCCACAAATACTTTAACACATTTTCTATGGGCCAGATCGACCAGGGCAGTGAACTCCTCGATGGTAAAATTTTTGGCCTCCATGCGGGCAGAAAAATGCTTTAATCCACAGTAAACAGCGTCGGCTCCGGCAGCTACGGCTGCCAGAAAAGAAGCTTTATTTCCGGCTGGAGCGAGGATTTCAGGGGGAGATGTCGATGGTTGTTGGGCATCCATTAGTTGTTGGTTGCGATTTTGATGTTTTTATAAGAAGAAGCGTACAAGTTTGACTCACTAATCAGCTGCGAATAATCGGATACCGCTATTCAACCATTTAAAAGCGGCTATTGTCAAGAGATAGCCCCGCTAAATGCAAGAACAAGGCCGGGGGGACGAAAAGTTACGCTGCTTTCCAATAAACACACCAGTACCAATACCCAGTAACCGATACCCAGTAACCGATATCCAGTAACCGATATCCAATCCTCCGTATCCTGAACCAGGTTTAAATACTGTATTTATTTGTGTAAATTTGATATAGTATTCAACAGCCAACGATTAAATTTAAGGAAAAAATCTTGCCTTTAATCCCGATTTCAGCCGGAAAATCTGCCCCTTTGAACACTTATTGATAGGGAGTCCATTTAAATGAATATTGAAAATCATAACGAACCCCACGGAGGTTCGCTGGTCAATCTTATTGTTGATGATCAACGCGCCGCCAAGCTAAAAGAAATCGTTATAAATCTGCCGGATATCACTTTGAATGACCGGCAATTGTGTGATCTGGAATTGCTTGCAACCGGTGCGTTTTCACCACTGACGGGATTTATGAACCGATCTGATTATGAATCCGTGATCGATCGCATGCGCCTTCAGAACGATCTATTGTGGCCGATTCCGATTTATCTTGATATCAACGAGTTGCAGGCGCGCAAACTGGAAGTCGGGCAGTCCGTTGCACTCAGAGACCCGGAAGGCTTTCTTCTGGCAATTATGCATATTGAGGACATCTGGCAAGCCGACCGGCAAAAAGAGGCTGCCCGGGTTTATGGCACATCTGACCGCAATCATCCCGGGACGGATTACCTGTTTACCCGTGGGGGCCGATATTATCTTGGCGGTACGCTGGAAGTTATGAGCACTCCGCTCCATTTTGATTTTAAACAGCTTCGCATGACACCCGCAGAAATTCGGGCGACCTTTAAAAAACTGGGCTGGAAAAGGATGACAGGTTTTTTAACGCATAATCCCATCCATCGCCCACATTTTGAAATGACCATCAATGCCATGCAACAGGCAAGGGCAAACTTGCTGCTGCTGCCCATCACGGGAATGACCAGATCCGGTGACTTTGACCATTACACCCGCGTCCGATGCTACCGCCATGTGGTCCGGCACTATCCGCCGGATTCCCATATTTTGAGCATGCTGCCGTTAGCCATGCGCATGTCCGGTCCACGGGAAGCTCTGCTGCATGCAATCATCGCAAAAAACTATGGCTGCACCCACTTTATCACCGGCCGGGATCATGCCGGTCCCGGCCCGGATGACAATGGTCAACCCTATTATGAAAGTGACGAGGCCAGCAAATTAGCTAAAACGCATAGTCAGGAAATCGGCCTGACGGTCGTTCCCTTCACCGAGATGGTCTACCTTCCGTTTGAAGATGAGTACCGCTGTGCCGATCAGGTGCCTGAAGGTACCCAGGTAATATCTCTTTCCGGGTCCGATATTCGTAAACGTATTCGCACGGGTCGCCGAATACCGGAATGGGCGACTTTTCCCGAAGTCGTTGAGGAACTGCAAAAAGCCTATCCGCCTCCCCGTCGTCAGGGGATTGCGGTGTTTCTAACCGGTCTTTCCGGCTCCGGCAAATCCACCATCGCAAAAATTATTTATGCCCGCTTTCTGGAGATCGGGGACCGTCCGGTAACCCTGCTGGACGGTGACATCGTGCGACAGAATTTGTCCAGTGAACTGAGTTTTTCCAAAGAACACCGTGATTTAAATGTCCAGCGCATCGGTTTCGTCGCCGGCGAGATCACCAAAAACCGCGGTATCGCAATCTGCGCGCCCATTGCGCCCTATGCCGCCACCCGATCTGAAATCAGACGACTTATTGAAAATTATGGTGGTTTTATCGAGGTTCACGTGTCAACACCCCTCGAGGTTTGTGAAAAGCGAGACCGCAAAGGCATGTATGCCAAAGCCAGAGCAGGTCTCATCAAGGATTTCACCGGGATTGATGCCCCCTATGAAACACCCCGTTCGCCGGAAGTTCGTATCGACACCACCGCTATCACGCCGGATGAAGCTGCCGGACAAATCATGCTGCACTTGCAGCGCAATGGGTTTATTTAACTTTCAAGAGGTGTACGTTGTCTGCAAAAAAATCCGGTTCAACTGGAAAAAACGATAAGATATTAACCATTGCAGGAATGGAAGATGAAACCAGACGCCTTGCCGATGCTCTGGCAGCCGATTATCATATCAGCGTGGCGCCCAGTGTCCTGGATGCCGCCAAACGCCTGGCAAAAGAATCGTTTAGCGCCATAGTCCTTGACCTGACGGATAACGGAACGGATATGGTCAACAGCCTTCAATCCCTGAACCAGCTTTCGCCGGATACTCCCGTCATTGTTATCGGAAAACCCCACGATACCCGGTTAATCGTGAAGGCCATTAAAGCCGGCGCCTTTGATTTTATAACCAGACCCTATCCACCGGAAAAAATCAAATTGTCGATTCATCAGGCTCTCGAAAACCGGAGCCTGAAAAATGAAATCGATTATCTGCGCCGGGAACAGGACGTTGTTTATGATTACAACCGAATAATTGCTGTCAGCCCGGCCATGCAAAACGTTATGAAGACCATTAAGCGGCTTGCTCAAACCGATTCCACCATCCTGGTTACGGGTGAGACCGGAACCGGCAAAAGCTTCTTATCCGGCAACATTCATTTCAACAGCCCCAGACGCGACAAACCGTTTGTCGGGGTAAACTGCGCTAATATTCCGGAGACGCTGTTGGAAAGCGAACTTTTCGGTCATAATAAAGGTGCATTTACCGGGGCAGACAAAACACGAACCGGACGATTTGAGCAGGCCAGCGGCGGCACAATCTTTCTGGATGAATTCTGTGAATTGAGTTTTGATTTGCAGGCTAAACTCTTAAGGGCCATCGAACAAAAATCATTCGAACGACTAGGCAGCAACAAAACGATCCAGGCTGACACACGCATCATTGCCGCCACCAATCGAGACATCGAAGCACTCGTGCGAATGGGTCAATTTCGCGAAGATCTCTACTACCGTATTAATGTGCTCAGAATCCACATGCCCCCGTTGCGTGAACGTTTGGAATGTATAGAGCCCCTGGCCAATTATCTTCTGGAAAAATTGAGTCGGTCAGTTAAAAAGAAAGTTGATTCATTTGCCCCGGATGTGATTGAAAGCTTCCAGCAATACCCCTGGCCCGGCAATATTCGCCAACTTTCAAATACCATCGAAAGAGCCATTTTATTGGAAGATGACAGGGTCATCCGGCAGGAAAGCATTTCCCTACCGGAAGTAGGTGATAAGGCTTCTCCAGCCCTCCCGGCGGTTGGCCTCAGGCTGTCTGAAGATCAGGAAAAAGACATGATTTCCAGTGCTTTGGAAAAAAATCTGTGGATCCAGAAAGATGCCGCCCGCCAGTTGGGTATTACGCCGCGGGCCTTAAATTATCGCATCAATAAACTTGGAATTACTCATTCCCGCTGGCGTAAAAATAGATAGCGCATTGAACGATTAGGGTTTGAGCAATAAAATACTCGAAGCATAGAGTCGCTTTGCAGTCCCCAAAAAAATCCGAAGGAGACATTATCATCCTTCGGATTTATATTTTTATGACTTCCTCCATCCCTCCATTAAGCTCGTTTTACGACCTATCTTCCGGTGCCGCATAATTCTCAGAGAAATCTCAATTCCGATATATGCTAAAATCATCAGGATAAATGTTATCGACAATTCGCGGCTCCGGATTTCACTCCAGAAACTCGGCGCTTGCCTGTCGGAAGGCCGGGACTCGGCAGCTGAAATAAAACACATGCCGGTAGGATCCAGCTTTCCGGCAATATCCTCTACAAAAGAATCCGAACCGGAACTGTGATCGCTGGCCGTGCGCAGGGCGAGGGGGTCGATAATGACACCGTTTGCGATACCGTCCGCATCACCGAAGCCGCCGTCTGTCAGGGTCAAATAAGCCGTTTTTCGATCGGCGCTGAAATCCATGAACTCGGAATAATCAACCCATTCATCGTTTACCGGATCATATTTATACCATATTCCATCGTCGTAGGCCGCCTTGGAAAGATAAAGGGTCACCACGACTTCGTCTCCGGGTTCTTTGGCGAGCAAACTAAAATGAATCAGACCAAAGGCCAGAAATTTCGGTCCGTTGTGAGCGGAAAGAAGTAAATCGGTATCAGCGGGCGTTTCTGATTGGATGGACACAATTGACTCGGCCTTTTCAGCGTCCCGGATACTGAGACAGATCTTAAAATCTCCTGTCTCGGTGACAACGCACTTGATGTCTTCCTGGTCGCGGTCCATCATTCCGTCTTGATCCAGGTCAACAGTGGTATCCACTT
>JBAVYC010000731.1:0-10260 GCA_049698595.1 Desulfobacterales bacterium
ATCCTCTTTTTCCTGGGCCTTGACGGTGATCACGTTGGCGACGTTGTCCAGGGTCTCCAACAGATCAAACTCCACGGCTTCCATGTCCAGTTTACCGGCTTCGATTTTGGAGAAATCCAGAATGTCGTTGATGATCCCCAGCAGCGAATTGGCCGAAGATTGAATTTTGCTCAAATAATCCTGCTGTTTGGGCGTCAGATCGGTTTTCAGGGCCAGGTGGGCCATGCCGATAACGGCGTTCATCGGGGTGCGGATTTCGTGGCTCATGTTGGCCAGAAAATCGCTCTTGGCCCGGGTGGCCTCTTCGGCCTTGGCCTTTTCCTCGTCCAGGTCCTCCATCATATTGAGCATGGCCGATTGGGCCTCATCCAGGTCTTTGATCCGTTCATGCAGATCGTCGTCCATTTTTTTGCGCTCGGTGATATCCTGAAATGAAGCCAGGACATTTCTGACATCACCCGTTTCAGCGCGGATACAGGCAACGGTTAAATTGGTATAAACAATCTCACCGTCTTTGCGGATGAAGCGCTTGTCAAGGGCGTAGTTGTCAATTTCAGCGGCCAGCATCCGTTCGAACTGTTGTACATCCGCTTCTATGTCGTCGGGATGGGTCAGTTCGGGCCAGGTCAACCGGCGCAGTTCGTCCAGCGTATACCCCAGCATTCTCTGTAATTGATCATTGACCTCAACCCATCCTTTGGTCGGCGAAGTGACCGCCATCCCGACCTGACTGTGTTCAAAATACCCGCGAAACCGCGCCTCCTTTTCCCGGATGCTGTCCTCCATCTGCTTGCGAGCGGTGATATCTTCCTTGACGGCTAAGTAATGAGCGATTGAGCCTTCAGCGGACTTAAGCGCTGATATAGTGGCGGACTCCCAGTAAAGCTCGCCGTTCTTTTTTTTATTTTGAAACTCCCCGCGCCATTCCTGTCCGGCTTTGATGGTTTTCCATAGTTCCTGGTAAACTTCCTTTGGCGTACGACCGGATTTGAGGATGCGGGGGTTTTGTCCGATCGCTTCTTCGACGGTATATCCGGTGACCTCACAGAACTTGGAATTAACATATTCGATGGTTCCTTTGAGGTCGGTAATCACCACCGAAGCCGGACTCTGTTCAACCGCCTGGGAGAGTTTCTTTAGCTCTTCCTCGGCCTGCTTGCGTTCGGTGATGTCCATGCTCGTGCCGATCAGTCGCAGCGATCGACCCGCTGCATCCCGGATAACATGCCCGCGTGCCTCGAGGGTGCGGACTTCTCCATTCGGTCTCAGAAAACGATACTCGCTAACGTAATCTTTATCTCCTGCAAGGGCTTCATTGATCTCAGATTCGAACCGCTGTGCGTCCGGCGGATAAATGAGTTTGGTGAAACCATCCCAATCGAGTTGGCCATCGGCAGTATCAGTGCCCATAATTCGATGCTGGGCATCGTCCCAGAAAATGGCGTCATTTTCGATATTCCGATCCCAGGTTCCGATTCCGGAGGAAGCCAGGGCCAGATCGAGGCGCTGACGGCTTTCGGCCAGTTCATCGGTTGCTTCCTCGACTTTTTTGGTAATCGTTCGATTCCGCTGCAACAGCAATCCGAAAAACGACACCAGGAGAAGGGTGCCCCCAATCCCACCCATAAGCGTAAAATTGGCCAGGGCATCCTGGGGCCCTTGGCTAAAGAGCTTGCTGACATACCATGTGATGGATATGTCTGCCCCGGCGCTGACCGTCCGGGTCGTCACCGTATGCAAAGCTTCGGGCAGGGCTTTGCCAATAACCGCGCGCTGGGGTCCGGGACCGCCCATCTCCTGGAAACGACCCTGAATTTGAAGATGCAAGCCGTCCAACTTGTGAATGTCGAATAATCCCTTGACGATGGCATCGAAATTGACCAGACCGATGATGACCAGCGGGCCTTGAACATCCCGGATAGCCAGTGCCGCCGGGGAATAGCGTAAACCATCCTCACTGGAAAAAGGCGGCCCCAGCATAATCTGGTCCGGGTTGTCGGCGGCGACCTGGATGGTCTCGAGAATCACCGGATGCCGGCTCAAGGGCATGTCCGGAGACAATGGCCCCAAAGGATCGTTGGAGAATTCAATAGACCATCCCTCGCCGCCCGCCCGGGGGCGCGCGGCGGCCTTGGCATCGAGGAAGAAGGAGGTGGCACGGGCTTCCAGGGCATCCGTGGCACCCAAAAACTCGACCTCTGTGACCTCGCGCGAATTTTCGAAAAGGATCGCCAGACCGGACAAGGGAGCATAGCTCTCATCCAGCCACCCCAGGACGGTTCCGGAAAGCCAGCGGGCGGACTGGTCAGCCTTGGCCTGCCAAACATCCCTTGCATCGGTGCGAAATTTTTCACTCAAAGCGTAGGATCCGACGATGCCTCCAACGGCCAGCAGAATCAATAAAATCCAAGTTAATTTGTTTCTCATAAATAGATGCCTTAACAATTAGCAGGTTATATACTGCCAGATTTCAAGACCCAACAAGTTAAATCCTAAATTACAAGTATCAATTCCCCAATAAATCTCAAATTCAAATATCCAATTACTAAATGTAATGAATTTAAACCATTTGGCACATTTCATTCATTTATACTGAAAATGGGACGAAAACCCCTTGGCGCTAATGTCGTCGAGGAATCCCAGGTTTTGATATTATCGCGGTCCACGACCGCAACCTTGGGGGCCACGTGTTTAAAATACTTTCTTTTTTCGAGGATCCGGACCATGACATCTATAGCGATCCGCGCCTGCAGCACCGTCATATCGCTGGGTGCGGCCAGGATGTCACCCCGTCGGATGCTGCGATTCACACCCGGACCGTAGTAATAGGAAAGGATGTTTATCCTTTTTGCCAGCCCGCGTTTGCGCAGGATTTTTACGGCTGCTTCAGCGCTAACGGCGGTACCGACGATGTAGTCAAGATCGTCGGCATAGCGGCTGAGTGCGGCCTCAATCAGCTTTGCCTGGGCCGCACTGCCGGTGTCGCCATACCATGTATCCAGGATCTCGATCGCGCTTCCCTCGATTGCCTTGCGAAGTCCGATATCACCGGCAGCAACCCAACCGGCACCCTCGGGCCCAGGAAACCAGGCAAGCTTTACGGGTTTGCCTTTCTGATCTTGCAGACGCTGCAAATAATTACCGGCCTGGTAACCCATGTCCCAGAAAGACACGGCCGTACGGGCGGCAATATGCGGCGAGGACATGCCGTTAATCAGATCCAGCACCGGGATTCCCTGGTCAGCGGCTTTTTTTACAAGGTCGTTGAGGCCATCCAGTGAAATGGCACCGATGATCAGGCCGTCCGGTTCCTCTTTGAGACTTTCCTCGATCTGCCGGCGTTGAACATCGAGTTGGTCGTAACCGCCGGCCTCGTAAATCGAAAGGCTGATACCCAGACGACGGGCCTCTTTGATCAGCCCGAAGTTAACCCCCAACCAGTAGTCATCTTTCAGATGGGGAATAAAAACGCGGATGCGCCATTTTTTTTGCGCCTTCTCCAGGGGGGTATAAAGCTTCTGCTCCCGCTGTCGCAAGTCATTGAATGGCGGGGTCCATACTTCCACTTCTACCGGATACCACGCCTTTTCGGCCTGCCCCGTTGCCGGCGCTATTAGGATAAGAAAGGCAAAGGTACACAGCATCCAAGCGCAATTTTTCAGCCAATAAGGAGTTCGTGGATAAATGACGTAACCCAGGCTGTTCATTTTTGGTTCCTCCGTTAATGAATTTTGTATTTTTCCGACATTCCGCATGTTTTCATGAGTTCATTGATTTCTTTTTTCAATTCAATCATCTTTTGCTCGCGGCCAATGGCTAGCCGCCTGAAGCGGGCCAGCTCATCAAATTTGGCTTTCAGTTCCCGTTCGGCTTCTTTTAGACCGCCCAGGTCCACCATCCAGGAAAGAATACCGTTTTGGCCTTCGTATTCGGTGCTGATAAATGTCGCTAGGGTGTCCCGGATCTCGCGGTCGCGACCGTAGGTCTGCAACTCGTAATCACGAACTATTCCTGAGCTTTTTAGCTCGCTCACGATGTGTTCTCGGTCTTTGGGATTGACGTAGGCCTCATATGCCGCCTCCCCCTCCTTGCGATCAAAAAGTTCGGCAAAGCGCGGGTTGGCGAAGCGTACCACGCCCTCGGTGGATATGCCGACACCCACCGGGCTGGTATCAAGAATCTTTTGCAGTCGTTCGCGTTCCTCGAGCAGCGCAGATTCTATTTTTTTGCGCTCGGTGATATCCATGAATGTCACCACGGCACCCATAACCCGGCCGTTCTTCTTGATCGGCATGCTGGTGTATTCCACCGGAAACGGTGTGCCGTCCTTGTGCCAGAGCACCTCATCGGTTACGTGGTGAGCGGTTCCATCGACATGAGACCGGTACATCGGGCACTCCTCTTTTGGATAGCCGCTGCCATCCGCATGGGAATGGTGAATTTTCTGGTGGACAGCCTGTCCAATGAGATCGTCCGATTCGTATCCCAGCATTCGATTGGCGGCCGGATTGATGAACGCTACTTTGCCGTCCAGGTCGACGCCAAAAATTCCCTCTCCCGCAGATTCCAGAATCAGGCCGGAGCGTTCCACCGCCGCCTCGAGCTGTCTCTGCTTTTCCTGCAATTCGGCGGTGCGCTCGTCAACCGTTGCTTCCAGATTGTCCCTTGCTTTCATCAGCGCCCGGCTGGTGCGTTCGCCCAGGATCAGAACCAGCAATACCGTACCGACAGATAGAAGCAGGGTAAATCCCAAAATTCCGAAAACCGTTCGGCGTATTTGATAGTAGTTGGACATCGCTTCAGCCACATCGATCTCCGTTGCCAGGCCAAGCTCCAGATCGGCGTTCCAAAGCCAGGCGCCAAAGACCGGCACTCCGCGATAATCCCGGTATCCCTCGGTATCGATCTCGATTTTCGAGTGGCCATAGGTTTGGCCCGCCTTCTCCATATTAGCCTTTAATAGAACAGCGCGGGATGCCATCCGGGTTAACGGCTGTTGGGATCTTTCGATTTTGGGACGCTGCCCTGCCACCAGGTTGACTCCCGGGTCTCGAATCACAATGTTGGCGGCACTGCGCTGATCTTCGCCGATCAGTCCGATCCGGCGTAGCTGTTCGTCAAACCGACTTTCCGAGAGCAGTTCGCCATGCTCGTTAAAAGCATAGGTTTCAAAGGTCTGGCGCATCTCAGAAGAAGTTAAAACCCGGGAGAAGTCTTCCGAAGGGTCCACCCGCAGGGTCATGACCGCAATGATTTGCCCATTGGGGTCCCGGATGGGCCCCATAAAGAACTTGGTGGAGGGATTCCGGGCCCCGTCCGCTTTGGGACCTTCCCCCAGGGGGACATCGGATTCGATGGGCGGTACGAACAGGACCTCGCCCTCAAATGCCCGCCTGAGCAGATCCGGCCGCTGCCGTGAGATGAGATTGGGGCTGCCGATATTGGTATCCCGCCTGGACCCGATGCTGATATCATCCGTGTTGATAATAAAAAAGCCGATATTCGCAAAAATTTCCTTGTTGGTTTTGAAAAACGCCCGGGTCTCCCGCAACGCATCGGAGGTCAACAGGCTTTCACGGTCGGGTTTGACGGCCAGCAGGCGTTTGATCAGCGTCACCAGCTTCGGATCGCGTCCGAGCAGTTTCAGGTAAGTGGTTCTTTGCTCTACCCAGAGGTTGATACGATCATCGGCGGTATTTAAACTTTCCGTGAGGTTATCAGCGATATCCTCCAGTATATTTTCTTTGTTCTTCTCCAGCGTAAACCAACCCAGCAGACAGACAATAATGATAAAAATGCTCAAACCGGCCAGAACAAGCCCGCGAAACCAGCGCGATCCGAAACTGACGGCAATGTTTTCTTTTTTAACCGTTTTGATCAATATCCAGGCCAGCAGGCTGAGCGCCAGAAAAACGGCGATGCCATAAACAATCAGGCGGCCGTAGGAAAGCGTGACAGCAGTTTGAGGCGCAGCGGCGCTATCCAGAGCTGTGGCAATCCACTTTTGCTGGATTTGATTCATTTCCTGCGGCGCAATAGCGGCCATGGCTTTCATCAGCGCGGATTGCAGCAGCGGCCAATCGTTCCGCACCCCGATGCGCAGATTCATCAGGTCGGGATCCCCGATATTCACCTCACCGGAGATTTGCAGGCCGGATATGAAATTTTTATTGATCAGGGTTCGCACGACGGCCGCCTCACCCAGGGCCGCATCCGCCCGGCCAAACGCGACCGCTTTGAGACTGGCCAGGGTATCCTCCACCGGCAGGCGTTTGATTTGCGGAAAGGACTTGGTCAATACCTCTTCGTAAAAAAAGCCTTTGGGAAAGGCCACGGTCTTACCGAAAAGCGCTTGAATGGTTTCATACGGGTTGGCCTGTGAGCTGACGATAACATTGGGGTTTTTGATGTAAGGCTCGGTATACAGCAGGTATTTCATCCGGTCTTCGGTCTTCACGATGTTGAGCATGACATCCAGCTCTTTGCGCTTGACCATCCCCAAAAATTCGTTCCAGCTGGGCCCGGTGATATATTCGACCTTGATGCCCAGCTGTTTGGCCACCAAATTCATGTAATCGATGGAAAGCCCCCGGGGTTTGCCGTATTCAAAATAATTGAACGGCGGCCAGTCTTTTTCATTATGAACTCGAATCACCGGATGCGCATCCAGCCATGCGGCCTCCTGTTCGGTAAGGTTAATCCGCTTCGGAGGCCCGGGTCCGGCAGCAACGTCAAACTGGAACCATTTTTTCCACAGGCGCTGACGTTCCTCGCGATCCAGTGAATCATACGCTTTGTCCAGAATCAATTTAAGCGCAGCATGGTCTTTTGCCACGGCCCAGTAGCTGGCTCTGGCACCTTCCGCACCAAAAAGATTTGCAAATCCGCTGAGGTGCACATCCCTGATGCCATATTTTCGCAACAGATATTGGCCCATATTGGATTCCATGATAGCCGCATCCGCTTGACCGACGGAAACCATTTTAAGTGCGTCAAACATGCTCTCGGAGGTGACGATTCGAATTTGCGGATATTTTTCCTGGATAGTTTGGATTATGACAGACCCCTTTGGCCCGGCGCAGGTTTTGCCTGCCAGCATCTCCAGGTTATGAACATCCGCGCGATCGGTTTTCGAAAAGATGGCTGCTTTGACCCGGAAGGGATACTTTCCAAAAAGCATGAAGGTCGCCCGTTCTTCCGAATATCCCTGGTTAAGGGTAAGTTCGACTTTGTTATTTTTAATGGCCGCCATAGCCTCATCCGGTGGTAAAAATTCAATCTCAAACTGAAATCCGACCTTTTTAGCCATCATCTGCATCAGATCAACGGTATAACCATAGGCCTCATAATTTTCCTGAAAGGTGTAAGGCGGCAGGTCTTCCGTTGCCACTCGGATGACCGGATGGGCATCCAGCCAGCTCTTTTCTGCATCGGTTAATGCAAGTTTGTCTTGTTCCGCCGAAGCGGCCGCCGGCTCTTGGGGCACATCTTGAAAATCCCTGACGATCCATTTATCCTCCAGCTGCTTTTTTTCTTCGCTGCCGATGGCCTTTAAGCCATCGTTAACCTGTTCAATCAGGGCCGGATTTCCTTTTTTGGTCGCCGTGTAATATTCCTGGGAGTAGAGCGGATGGTCTGGATCGTGTTCGAATATGTTGGTAAAGAAGTTTTCTTTAAGGTAGTAAAAAAGGCTCAGCTCGGTTGCCACAAATACCCTTATTTCACCCTCCAGCGCGGCCCGGAAGAGATCCTGAAAACGGTCATAGACAGCAATTCGGTCCCCAGGCACTTTGGCGCGCACAAATTGTTCCGTATATCCGCCTTTCTGAACGCCGACGATAAAGCCCGATGTTTTTTCCAACGATTTGATCGGATAGACCGACGGGTGGGTGAATATGTAATAATCGAGGGCTAAAAGCGGCTCTGAATAGTCCAGAAATTCCTCGCGCTCCGGGGTCTTGAAAAGACCGGCATGCAGATCGCCTTTGCCGTCTTTGATCAGCTGCAGCGATTCTTGGAATGACTCCGCCCTGACAAATTGAATTTCTTTGCCTGCTTTTTGAGCCCACAGCCGCCAAAAATCCGGCAAGAGTCCTGCCGGACGCGAATCAGTATCTTCAAACTTAAGCGGTGCCACCCCCAGATTATAAACGATCTTCAGCTCATCGCTGGAAGTTGCCGACAATGCGGTCGCCAGGCTTAGAAATAAAACAACAGCAGATAGATACACCCTGTATTTCCACATATGATTTTCCTAAAGTAAATTATATAGCATTACACCAGCCGGCAGATCGACTTGCCAGAAGCTCAAATGGCTTGCGCCGTATTTCAAGCCCAGAAGCCCGTATAATATTGCCGCAATAGCGATATCGCACACCATAGTTAAAACGACGCGGGTCGGCTTCTCACCATAAAAGGTTATCTGCCGATAACCGGTCGAATGTCTGTCTGACTAAAATCGTTACCTTTATAAAGTAACGGTTCGCCAGAATATTTCGCCAGCGCATATGCACAACAATCTCCGATATTCAGACCTGCAGGATGGTTTCCCTTCCCAAATTTTCGCCAGGCCGCCAGGGCCAGTTCCACCTGGTCACCGTTGAGGGCGATGATTTCAATTCTAGCGCGATGCAGAAGCAGATCCAGTTCACGGCCACCGGCCTCCCCTTTTTTGGCCTCGATTACAATGGCACTTTCCAATGCGTTAAAGGCGCTGATCATTTTTTTAGGATCGTGGGCAAGCATCCGTACAAAAAATATTGTTTCCGGCTCTCCTAACAGAATAGCGATCAACGCAGATGTGTCGACTACCATTATTTTGGAACTCCGACGGAATCATAACCCAATATTTCATCGGGAGCTCGCTGATCCTGATCGGGAATGGCACTGCAGCGTTTAGAGATTTTCAATATATCTTCCATCAGGTCGGGTGTGGTCGAACGACCGCGGAGGCGTTCCAGTCTTTCTTCCAGAGCGTGGGTGATTGCCTGGGTAATTGTTTCCCCACTCTCGGCTGCTAGCTTGCGCGCCAGATTTTCAGCTTTTCGATTTTTTATGCTTAAGGCCATATTTTTCTCTCCCAAAGTATATAAACTATAAAAAAATATATATTATGCATCAATTATTTGTCAACCGAAAAGACGAAAAAATCAGTTCTGGCTCTCTGATTACAAATAAGGACCGTGATCTTTTTCCTGGCACATCTGTGTAGGCGGACTCGCCAAATCCTTAGACAACCCACGCTAAATCCGGTCTGCGCCGGTGCCAATCCGTAGCCTGCTGAAAAGCATAGCCGGCCCGAAGCACAACATTTTCCTGGAAAGGTTTGGCATAAATCATAAGGCCGATGGGAAGCCCCTGCTTCGTGAATCCGCACGGCAGGCTCAAGCCGCACATGTTTAAAACATTGCCGATGGCAGTGTTGCGCAGATAGCTCAGGTTTCGCTCGCTGTAGGTTTCGATATCAGCATCGACTTCGGCTGTCGGCAAGGCCGGGATTGGAGTGGTGGGGACAATCAAGGCGTCGACGTCCATCAAGGTATTGATGGCTTTGGACCTCAGTTTGCTCCAGGTCAAATTGTTTTGCAGATATTCACCGGTCTCAACCGCTTTGCCCTTGATCATCCGATGAGCCACAATCGGATCCAGCCGGTCGAAATGCTCTTCCAGCCATTTTTTATTGAGCGTATACGCCTCGGCGGCGATAATCAAGCCTTTGGAATTAAGTTGGCGGGCCTGTTGCGCTTCAGAAAATTCGATGCTGCTCACCCTAGCCCCCAGTGCTTCAAACACCCGGCCGCATTCCCGCACCGCTGTTTCAACCTCAGGGTCGACATCTTCCCAGAATACGGTTTCCGCAAAGGCCAGTCGCATCCCCCGCACGCCATCTTTCAGGTCGTTCAAAACGTCCTGGGCTGCCAGGCCCCAGGTGGTCTCGTCGTTGGCATCGAAGCCCTGCAGGCACTGGTAAACATGGGCGGCATCTTCCACCGAGCGTGTCAGGGGGCCAACCGAATCCAGGCTCCAGCTCAATGGATACACGCCGGCACGGCTGACCCGGCCGACGGTGGATTTCAAACCCGCGGTGCCGCAAAGTGAGGCGGGAATCCGCACCGATCCGCCGGTGTCGGACCCCAGGGCGGCAGGTGTCATTCCTGCGGCGACAGCCACTGCCGAGCCGCTGCTGGACCCCCCGGGGACATGCTGAATCCGGTTCCAGGGATTGTGGGGGGTGCCGTGATCATGGTTAATGCCAACGCC
>JBAVYC010000732.1:0-1806 GCA_049698595.1 Desulfobacterales bacterium
GCCTGGATGTTTAAAAGATTTAAAAAATAAAGGTAAGCCACACCCGCAATCACCAGACCCCGGATGAAATCTGCCGCCACGATAATGATTTTACGATCATACTTATCAACAAAGGCCCCGGCGATAAATCCCACCAGGAACGTGGGAAAAAAAGAGCAAAAAAGAACCGCTCCCATCATGGCCGGGGAATTTGTGGTATCCAGAACCCAGATTGCCAATGCCAGCATGTAAAACTTATCGCCGATTTGAGAGACAAACTGCCCGCTGAGTAATAACGCCAGATTCTTATTCATCAGAAGCTTCATCTAACTTTATTCCTCCATCAGCTTGTGGCTGTGGCTCGAGTCCAAATCCAGGTCATATACTTTTTTGATGTCTTTTATTTTTTGGAGCGTTTTATCCGGAAAGGGGGATATGCCGTCAAATGAATGCAGCACGATCCCTTCAATCAAGTCTCCCAGGGTCATATCAAGGTATTCGGCCAGCGCTTTGAGCACTTTGACCAGCCGTTTCTCCATTCGCATGCCGGTTTGAATCCGTTCGACTTTAACTCGATGAGCCATTTTTTCTCCTTTTAATTACATAAACTGTTTCAACGCGGCTTTCGGCTATGAAAAAGGCTGTCATTGTACTCGGAACCATTGAGGCGCACCTCTTTACATCGGCCATATATCACCCACCCGGAATCCCTCCGGGAATGGATCTGAGGAATCGAGTACATAGGTGTTGAATCCGGTAATCCAGGCTTGTCCGCTGAGGGTCGGCACAACAGCCTGATAGGGTCCCACTGCCGTTTCTTTAATCAGTCGCCCGGTAAAAATGGTTCCTAAAAGGCCTTCATGGTTGAAATTTTCGTTCAATTTTAATTGACCCTTCGCATGCAATGCGGCCATCTTGGCGCATGTTCCTGTTCCGCAGGGACAGCGCTCGAGAGCGCCAGTCCAGGTTTCCGATTTTTTCCAGTCCAAGGGTCCGGTTGCTACCGTGACCGCGTTTTTCAAGTGGGCTTCGGAATGTGTTGGTGATCCTGAAATTTGGGAAATAGTGACATTTTTGAATTCCGGATTTTCCGGGTGGACCACCGGCAGTTGTTCGGCAGCCGCGGCTCTCAGTCTGGATGCGATACTCGTAATTTTCCTTCCATTTTCCACCGTTAGCTCCAGGCCGTCAAATTGTCCCGAATCGGCTATGACATAAAACATACCGCCCCAGGCTACGTCGACCGTAACTTTTCCCAGACCCTGAACATCAATCTCGACATCCATGTGAGTGGCAAAAGCAGGAACATTTTCAAAGGTCACATTGACCACTTTCCCGTTAGCACAATCGGCTTTGATCCCGATGAGGCCGGCCGGCGATTCAAGGGTCAATTCGGTTAAAGGCTCTTGCATGGGCAGAATCCCGGTTTCCAAAAGGACTGTGGCCACTGCAATGGTATTACCCCCGGACATGGCAGGATATTCGGTTTGCTCCATTATAATAAACCCGGCGTCCGCATCCGGATGGCACGGCGGGACAATGAGATTGCAGCACACGGAGGGATAGCCGCGGGGTTCACGGAGCATCATCATCCTCAGATCATCTCCTTCAGCCTCCAGCCACTTCATTTTTTCAAAGACGCTCGAACCGGGGATATGGGGAACGCCGCCGGTAATCACACGCATGGGTTCGCCGGCATGGGTATCCACGGCGGTAATCATTTTTTTAAAGGCCATTTTTTCTCCATAGTGTATAGTGAATCAGCGACCACCAGCAGTGCAGGGGGGGGGGATGAGGATGGCCCCTGGAAGGGATCGGGGCCACCTC
>JBAVYC010000733.1:0-3094 GCA_049698595.1 Desulfobacterales bacterium
CCGCCGGGCATGCCGGGAGGTAACGGAGACGATTGAGCAACTGCACGACCCGCTGCCCTCTGCAATAAAAGATGAGCCCCTGCTGGTTTCGGACCTTAGTTCTAATTTTCGGAGGGAAGACTTTGAGAAGGCCGTGAGCAAGGCAAAAGAGCATATCGTGGCAGGCGATGTCATTCAGGTCGTCCTATCCCAGAAATTTTCAGGAGAGATATCCGGCAAAGACTTTTCCCTCTACCGAAACCTGAGAAGCGTGAATCCTTCGCCCTATATGTTTTATCTGAATTTCGGGGACGTTAAGCTGATCGGGGCTTCTCCTGAAATTCTGGTCCGACTTACCGATGGCAAGATCGAGCTGCGCCCGATTGCCGGCACCAGGCCCAGAGGTGCGACACCCGCGGAGGACCAGGCATTGGAAAAAGATCTTTTAGCTGATCCCAAGGAGCGTGCCGAACATATCATGCTGGTTGACCTGGGAAGAAACGATGTCGGTAAGGTGGCGGCTCCCGGTTCGGTGACCGTGCCGCGGCTCATGGAAATTGAGCGCTACTCCCATGTGATGCACATTGTATCCAGGGTTGAAGGGGTCCTGAAACCGGAGACGGACTGTTTTGACCTTTTCAAGTCGGCCTTTCCGGCCGGTACCGTCAGCGGTGCGCCCAAGATCCGCGCGATGGAGATTATCAGTGAGTTGGAGTCTTCACCACGGGGACCCTACGCCGGCGCTGTAGGCTATTTCGGCTTCAACGGTAACATGGATTTTTGCATCACCATCCGCACGATTGCCATCCTGAAAGACCAGCTCTCGATTCAGGTCGGAGCCGGCATTGTTTACGACTCATCACCTGAAAATGAGTATGAAGAGACATTGAGAAAAGCGGGCGCCATGTTCAAAGCCATCGAGAGGGTAAAAGAAAATGATACTGTTAATTGACAACTATGATTCCTTTACCTACAACCTGGTCCAGATGCTGGAACAAATGGACCAGGAGGTTGAAGTCTTTCGGAACGACCGGATCGATATCCAGGGCATCGAAGCGCGCAACCCCTCGGCCCTGATGATCTCACCCGGTCCGGGCACACCGGCCGACGCGGGGATCTCAATCGCGGCAATACATAATCTTGGCTCAAAAATTCCGGTTCTGGGTGTATGTCTCGGGCATCAGGCCATTGCTGCGGCGTATGGAGCCAAGGTCGTCAGGGCCAATCGAATAATGCACGGCAAGACCTCCATGATCTTTCACAACGGCAACAGCATCTATCAGGACCTGTCCAATCCGTTTGAGGCGGTGCGTTACCATTCACTTATCGTAAAGAAGAGTTCACTGCCCGATTGTCTTGAGATAACCGCCTGGACTGAAGATGGAGAGATAATGGGCATCAGGCACTGCAAACACCCGGTTGAAGGGATTCAGTTTCACCCGGAATCTATCTTGACGAGTTCAGGAACTAATCTTCTACAAAATTTTTTAAACAGCGAAGGACACAATAATTAATTAGACATGATATGGTACAAATTTAAAAATATATTCACCACAGAGACACAGAGCACACAGAGAAGTTGTTTTTCGTTTGCCGTTGTCTTCCGGCAAAGTAAAAGAATAAACACACCTCTGTGTCCTCTGTGCCTCGAGCGCAGCGGGTGGTAAAATCGGACAGTTCAAATACGCATTTGTTTATACGCAAACTATGTCTAAATTAAATTGAAGGAGGATCAAATCATGATTAGGGAATCGATTTCAAAAGTCGTCGGGGGAGTGGATCTCACAGAAGCCGAGATGGAAAAAGCCATGGATGAAATTATGACCGGTACAGCCACACCGGCTCAGATCGGGGCGTTTATCACGGCCTTGAGGCTAAAAGGAGAGACCGTGGATGAGATTACGGGTGCTGCCAGAGCAATGCGGGCCAAGTCGATAAAGATATGCGTTGACAATCATATGGTCAACCTTGATCGCGATGAGATTAATATAGAAAATGAAACCATCCTCGATATTGTCGGCACAGGTGGCGACGGCACCCGGACATTCAATGTTTCCACCACCACCGCGTTTGTCGCTGCCGGTGCCGGTATAAAGGTAGCCAAGCATGGTAATCGGGCCGTCTCCAGCCTGTGCGGCAGCGCGGATGTGCTCGAAAACCTGGGGGTCAAGCTGGATCTTACCTCTACCGATGTTGAGACCTGCATCAATGAAATCGGCATCGGATTTCTTTATGCCCCCCTTTTTCACGGGGCCATGAAATACGCAGCCGGACCGCGCAGGGAGATCGGGATCCGCAGTATCTTTAACCTGCTGGGCCCGGTGACAAACCCGGCAGGCGCCTCGGCCCAGGTCCTGGGAGTCTATGAACAGAGTCTGACAGACAAAATCGCCCTTGTCCTTAAAAGGCTGGGAACCAGAGAAGCATTCGTTGTTTGCGGCGAGGGGACCTTTGACGAGATCAGCATTTGCGGTCCGACCCGGGTTTCACATTTGAAGGACGGCGATGTTCGCACATTTCAGATGACACCTGAAGAGTTTGGCTTCAAAAGGGCGGATCCGTCAGAGGTTATTGGAGGAGACGCAAGAAAAAATGCGGAGATCATACGAAGTATTCTAAACGGTGAAGAAGGTCCAAAGAAGGACATGGTCCTATTAAATGCTTCAGCGGCCTTTGTCGCCGCCGGGCTTTGCGACGATTTCAAGGCGGGAATTAAAATCGCAAAGGATTCCATAGATTCGGGCAAGGCCCGCGAAAAACTAAATAAACTGGTTGAAATTACCCAACAGTGCAAACCGTTTATTCGAGACGAACCCATGGGTGATTAATTATGCATCATCTACTAGAACAGATACTTCAAGAGAAGCGAGATGAAGTCGCCAGACTGAAAAAGCTCATGCCGGTTAACGAGGGCAATGACTTGCCCCCGTTGCGTGATTTCAAGGCCTCCATATCCGTACCCGCAAAGATCAGCCTGATTGCCGAGATAAAATTCGCCTCGCCTTCTGCCGGCATCATCCGCGAACCGTCCGACCCGCTTCATATCGGCCGGATCTATGAAGAGGCCGGCGCTGCGGCAGTCTCTCTTCTCACCGATAAGCGCTTTTTCCAGGGC
>JBAVYC010000734.1:0-3919 GCA_049698595.1 Desulfobacterales bacterium
GTGTCGAAGGAGAGATCGGCGGGGTTTTGGTATGATCCTCGATTGACGGTTTCTTCGGCCGGCAGATCATGCCATTGCTTGCAGGCTACCTGGCATCCCCGGCAGGCCGTGCACAGGGTCGTATCTACTAAAAAGGATTTACTCATCGCGATCACCTCCTTCTATACTTTGGCGACATTGACCATAAAGGCCTTGGTTTCCGGAATCCGGGTGTTGGGATCACCGGTTGACGGTGTCAGCAGGTTGGCACTTTCCTCCAAACCGTTGGTCGGCATGCGCCAGCCGTAATGCCATGGCAAACCGACCTGATGAACTACGGCCCCGCCGATATCAAACGGTTGCAGCCGCTTGGTCACAATGGCCGTGGCTTCGAGGGCACCGCGCGGTGAAGACACCTTGACGCGCTCACCGTTTTTGATTCCCTTTAATTGGCCCAGCTCCTCGCTCATTTCCACGAAAACCTGGGGCTGCATCTCCAGCAACCACGGCTGCCAGCGGGTCATCACACCGGTCTGCCAGTGTTCCACCACCCGATAGGTTGTGGCGACATAGGGATATCGGGGATCACAGGAAGCCCATTCATCCGCCTTGGTCTTGTAAATCGGAGCCACCGGGTTGATGCGCTGGGCGTTCATCGGGTTCTTTTCAACCGGACATTCCAGCGGTTCATAGTGTTCCGGGAACGGCCCGTCGGCCCGGCCCGGGCCAAAGATCTGGCCCTGTCCATGTTTGCGCATGATAAACGCATATTTGGAATCTTTGCGCATGGAACCGTCCGGGTTTTGCATGGGATACCAGCCGCCATCGGGCACATCACCGATCCATTTTCTGGAGGTATACTTGCCGTCGGCGACGTCGCCGGCAAATTGAATGACCGGATGTTCCTTGTCCCACGGTTGACCCTTAAGATCCACCGAGGCGCGGTTGTAAATGATCCTTCTGTTCACCGGCCAGCACCAGGCAAATTCAGGATAAAGACCGATATTGTTGGATGCATCCTTCTGACCGCGGCGAGCCGCCATGTTGCCTTTTTCAGTGTAACTGTTGCAGTAAAGCCAGTTGCCCGATGAGGTCGAACCGTCAGCCTGCAGGAAGGCAAAACTCGGTACCAGAGTGCCTTTTTTATACGTTTTGCCCTTGAGGGTGACGTCTTTTACAAAATAGCCGTTGATTTCTTTGGCCACCTTGTGAGGATCATATTCGCCGTGGGTCAGATAATCCCATTTGAGATTGATTATCGGTTCCGGAAAAGCCCCGCCTTTTTGGTACTCGGCCTTGAGTTTATTGCCCAGTTCCATAATTATCTGGCCATCCGGCAGGCTGTTACCCAACGGCTTGGGGCCCTGATAGCGCCACTGACTCCAGCGACCGCTGTTGGTGATGCTGCCTTCCTTTTCAACTGACACCGCCGCCGGCAGAAAAAAGACCTCGGTTTTGATGCTGGCAGGCTCCATCCCCGGTCCTTTCCAGAAGGAACCGGTTTCATTGTTAAAAAGATTGACATTGACCATCCAGTCCAGTTTGGCAAAGGCTTTGCGGTTTTTACCGGCATTGGCGCCGCTGCAGGCTGGATTCTGGCCCCAGGCAAAAAATCCCTTGAAGGTGCCCTTGTACATCTCATCAAAAAGCGATAGCCAGGAATAATCTTTGCCGTCATCTACTTTCGGCAGCCAGTCATAGCCAAAATCATTGGCGGCAGTGGCCTTATCACCGAAAAAGGATTTGAGCATGCTGACGGAGTACTTGGGATAGTTCTGCCACCAGTTGGCGCTCAGAGGATCTTTGCTTTTGGGTGTCCACTTGTCGTTGTAAGCCGCCAGCGATACGTTCGAGGCCCGCGGGGTTTTAAGATAGCCGGGCCAGATGTGCCACAGCAGACAGTGATCGGTCGACCCCTGTACGTTGGACTCGCCGCGCAGGGCATTGACGCCGCCGCCGGCAACGCCCATGTTGCCCAGCAGCAACTGGATAATGGCCATGGTGCGGATGTTTTGAACGCCGGTGGTATGCTGGGTCCAACCCATGGCATACATGATCGTGCCGGCTTTACCGCGGGCACCGGTGGCTGAGTAGGTTTCATATATTTCTAATAGATCTTTTTGGGGAGTTCCGGTGATCTCCGATACCAGCTCAGGGTTGTAGCGCGCAAAGTGTTTTTTCAGCAGCTGGAAAACCGTGCGTTCGTTTTTCAGGGTGGGATCTGTTTTGGGGACCCCGTCGGCGTCCATTTCAAAGGCCCATTTACTTTTGTCATATTTACGGTTGTCCGGATCGTAGCCCGAGAACAGACCGTCTTTAAAATCAAAAGCCGGACCCACAATAAAGGGCGCGTTGGTATAGTTGGCGATGTATTCCTCGAAATGAAGATTGTTGTCCAAAATATATTTGATCATCCCCCCTAAAAAGGCGATGTCCGTCCCCGATCGAATGGGGGCGTATATATCCGCTTTTGAGGAAGTCCTGGTGAAACGCGGATCAACACTGATCAGTTTGGCCCCTTTTTGCTGGGCCGCGGTAACGAATTTAAATGAAATGGGGTGGTTTTCAGCAGCATTGCTGCCCATGATGAGAATGCAGTCACTGTTTTTGATATCGATCCAGTGATTGGTCATTGCACCGCGTCCGAACGACTCTGCCAGAGCCGCAACAGTGGCACTATGTCAGATACGAGCCTGATGTTCGATATAGGTGACTCCGATGGCCCTGATTAAAGCCTGGTAAATCCAGCACTCTTCATTGTCCAAGGCGGCACTGCCCACCGATGCGATGCTGGCAGTACGATTGACAACCTGTCCTTTGGCATTTGTTGGTTCAAAGCTTACGTCCCGGGTGGCCTTGACACGTTTGGCGATTTGGGTGAGGGCCCAATCCCAGGATACCTTTTTCCATTCCTTGGCGCCGGGTGCTCGATACATGGGGTTTGTGACCCGATTGCTGTTTTCCACCAACTGGGTCAGGGCGGCTCCTTTTGAACACAGAGAGCCCCGGTTGATCACATGATCCGGATCACCTTCAATATTGATGACGCGTCCGTCGCCCTTGCGGCTGGTATGCACGATGGCACCACAGCCTACGGCACAATATGGACAAATGGTGGTCGTCTCCTTGGCATACCTGGTCTTGAGCATCTGGGCATGGGCTTTAACCGGGCGCAGGTCGAAGCCCAGGCCGCTGACCGCAAGACCGGCAGCCCCGGCTCCTGTGATCTGGATAAATTGCCGTCGGTTTACCTTCATTTTGCCTCCTTACTTAAGTTGGGGGTTTCGGTTTGTGTAGCTCAATGCCAATCGATTGCAGGATAGTAATCAGCTGAAGGCCTTTAAATGGCTGATAATTTCCAAATTTACGTATAGCCCGATTGAGATAGTGATTTTCGGTCGTAACGTTGAATTTTCTGGCAGATAGCCAAGGTTAGGGCGGATGTGAAGTTAAGGATAAAGAATGCTCCCATTTGAGAGCAAAGAAAGTGATGGTGAATAGTTCCATGTGGTTAGAAGATAAAAAGCAAAGTTAGGGGATGCACCTCAACGATCACCGAATAGATATGTTTACTGCAAGCCACAGGTGCAAGAAATGGGGTAAACCATGTATTTCTGGAAAATAAACATAGTATTTTTATATGAATATTCGCTGAATTCTAAATTCCCCGCCATCTGTGTCTGACAGGTGCGATTGTCCCTTTCCTAACCGAAATGAACCGCATTTCAGGCTGTCTGCACGTCTGTTTTTGAGTGGATCGATCTAATTATTGACATAATAATATCCTTGGGATAATAATTACTGTTTACACAAGTTAATTTAATATCACTTTTTTTATAATAGCCGCTTGAAGAGCCTTTCTAAAAACTGCGCGTACCATTCAATTGGGTTGGGGCAGTCCCTAAACCCATAAACTGATTTAAGGAGACACTCTATGGGA
>JBAVYC010000735.1:0-1684 GCA_049698595.1 Desulfobacterales bacterium
CAATACCTACTGTTCATTACCCCCCAGTCTACCTCATCGAGTTGATTCAGATCAGCATAAAATTCAGTCCAAGCCATAATGCCATGTCCATCTGTAAAAACATATTCTAAGGAATTCGCCACGACCACATCAACATTTGAGATAAGATAAACTATTTCTGCTTGCCCACCACTATATCCTGGGACATTACCGCGATGGATCGTGTATAGCATAGGTGATCGGGGTGCGAAGTAAAAAGGAACATAATCGTGCAGAGTGCCGCATGGCCCGCATGGTACAACAGTGGAGGCCCTTCTATCCTGAATGCCATCGTAGGCGATATTTTTAAAATTAATGGAGCCTCTTTGGATTTGGCTATTGGCCATCAGCCCACCACCATTGATTATTTCTATCAAATTATCAACATGCGTTATATGGTAAAGTTGAACTGGATTTGGCGGCATGATCAGATTGCGAGCATTGTAGCTTTCTTAGCATAGGTTTTGAATATTGTAATAACCTTTTTAGTCCAAGTATAGGTCCAGATTGAATGTGCCGAATGCACAATTTGTGAACAGATTAAATTCCCTTTGGCAAATTATTTCCACAACTAAGAGCTGCATCAGGTTCAAACTTCAGACCAATATGAACATTTTGATATCATATCATTGTTTAAATTACAAATTTTTCATTTAAGAGGGGTTCAGATCGTCCAAGCATCCAATCTAATAATATTTGTACGACCTGAACTGTATTTTTGGTCTCTGCAAAGAGCCTATTTTGAATCATCAATGTTGCTGATTTTTTTACGCTTTCTCCGTTTTCGTTTTCTCAAGCCTTCTTCATAACCAAATTCGAAAGCACCGCCGATGAAAAATGGGTCTTTAGCAGTGAAATCGTCTTCCTGCCCGTCTTGCTGACGCGAATGAATACAGATACAGACGCGCCTAGTCGATCCAAAAAAGGATCTCGCTCAGAATCATCCTTAAAGATGGCGTTGCGTTCAATACCTCTTATGATGATATGATGCAGTGCGCCAGGCGCATCTATGCGGGCTTTACGTGGCATACAGATCTGATATCACATATATTTTTATATGTAAATATATAACGGACGTCCCCCTTTTTGCAAATTCTGAATTTTGACTTTTTACGAACTTTTTTAAAATAGAACCCACGCATACGTTAAGATTAAATCCTTTTGACGATAAAAAAGCTAAGTTTTTAATTCTTGCATTCGGTTTTCTCAATGGAGTTTATTTAAGCCCAGCGGGGCACCTTTGTTTGAATAGAGTACCTTATCAGATAGGAAAACTAACTGGAGTAATACCTGTTGGCGATGATGCAAAAAAAGGAATGATGGCTTTAGGGCATTATTTCGACAAGGCTAGTCAAGAACAACGCACCCTTGCGTACGCAATTTTACACTGGTTTTTGCTTGGGCAGACTTACAACTTTGAATGGGATCGATTTGATGCCCAATAAAAGGTCCTTGATGGTCTCTTCAAAATCTCCGGCTTGAAGGCTCCAAACCATGCATCGCGCCCAATTGTGTTGGCAAATAATTTTGGAATAAAAATCCCATCATGGGCACAATTAAACTCAGGTGGAAAGTCGAGCCGGTTATCAATTCTAAGAAATGATCTTTTTCATGAAGCAAGATATGCTGGTCATCCGATAGGCTATAAGTATCCAAAAAAAAATTT
>JBAVYC010000736.1:0-4052 GCA_049698595.1 Desulfobacterales bacterium
GTATTGAATAAAACCAGTTCGGAAAGTCTGATTGCTGAGATTATGGCGAAACTAAGAAATAGCGAGATGGAAACAATTGGGGTGATCTCCTATGACGCATCCGTATTCCTTTCCGGTTTGAAAGGGGACACGCTCAGCCGGGGAAGGGCAACCCGTCAGGCGGCAGAGATTTTAAATTCTCTTCTGCCTGCTATAAAGAACGGGAATGTTGGAATAGTGGAATAGTGGAACCATGGGTTATGGAGCAATGCTATAATGGGTTTAAAGAAAAAAGGAATCTAAACCAATAATAGTTAGATTCAGTATTTTTTGTAGAATAGGTCTTTTTCCGCTTTTCACACCCAGAATTCCAGTATTCCAATATTCCATCATTCCATATAGAAAACTAACGCGGGCGGCCCAAAAAACACTATATGTCTAACAAGTTGCAGCAAGACCAAGTCCTTTAATGAGGAAGCATGGAGTAACTATGTGTCTTTGCACCGTATATATTCAATCGAAAGATCGACGGATTAAAGTCATGCAGGATGTAGCCCAAATGGAATATAGTCAAGAAGGCTATCTGCTGATTGGTCTGTTAGGAGATCAAAAATTTGTAAAAGGCAGCATTAAATCTGTCGATTTCGTTGAGGATCATTCAGTCGTGCTTGAAAAAGAAGAAAAAGGAGGAAACCAATGATACCCAAGATTAAAAGAATTCTTTATACGACTGATCTGTCGGATAATTCAGCCTATGCGTTCAGATATGCCATCAATTTTGCAAAAAAACACGATGCCGGTATCATCATCCTGAACGTATTCGAACCGTTGTCGGTGACTGCTAAAGCGCTAACACACTCTCATCTTACCGTAAAGCAGGAAAAAAAGATTTCAGAAGAAAAAATAGCCTATGGGAATGAACGTATCCGAAAGGGGCTGAAGACATTTTATGAAAAGGAACTTGAAAATGATCCGGACAGTGCGGATAGAGTCGAATCCATAGAATTGTGTGAAGGCTTCCCGGCAGAGATGATCCTGAGCAAGGCAGATGAGCTAAACTGTGATGCCATCATCATGGGAACCCATAGCAAAGGGATCATTGCCAATACCTTTTTAGGGAGTACCGCAAAAAGGGTCTTGCGCCGAACGAGAAAACCGATCTTTATTATTCCGTTACCCAAAAAAAAGACTGATATCACCTTGCAAAATATTTAACTAACCCGGATAAACCGAAAAGAATAGCCACAAAGTCCGCCATAGGCGGATTATATTTTAACTTTGCGTCTTTGTGCCATGGTGGCGAAAATGTTTTACTGATGAGATTATCATAGGGATCCGCAAAAGATCGAAAGTCGGAAAACTTGTATTTGGCTCTACCACCCAGTACGTCATCTTAAATGCCCCCTGTCCGGTGGTTTCACTAAAATGAATATTTGCCGGCGTATGCAAACATGTGGGTTTTCAGTAATCCGGGAGAGACAGGCAGGGTGACCTTCGGATTTCCTGCTCTCGCCCCACCGTCGCACATAGGAACGGAAAAAGGCTGCAATGGAAACGATTAGAATCCTCGTTATCGACGATGAACCTGTAATTTGCGATGGCTGCCGCTTGACGCTATCAGACCGGTGTTTTGCAGTGGATAGCTGCGACAGCGGCACCAAAGGGCTGGAAATGCTTCTTGGGGGAGAATACGATTTGGCACTGCTGGACATGAAACTGCCGGATATGAACGGAATGGAAATCTTAGGACATGTTAAAAACGAAAACCCCGGTATATATATAATTGTCATGACCGGTTATTCCAGCGTCAAGAACGCCGTAGACGCCATGAAATTGGGTGCTTTCGACTATATCGCCAAGCCGTTTACGGATGATGAACTGTTGATTTGCGTGCAAAGGGCTGTGGAAACCAAACGCCTGAAAGAAGAAAACCTTGCCCTGCGCCGCCAGCTCAGCGAGCGATATGATTTTGGCAATATCATCGGTGAAGATCCCGAAATTCTTAATATATTTGATGCCATCCGCAAAGTCGCCCCTACCGACAGTACGGTGCTGCTCAGCGGCGAGAGCGGAACGGGCAAAGAGCTTTTCGCACGGGCCATCCACGCTCACAGCAAAAGGGCTGCGCGACAAATTGTGGCGGTGGACTGCAGTACGTTCTCTTCGTCCCTGCTGGAAAGTGAGCTGTTCGGGCATGTCAAAGGCGCTTTTACCGGTGCGGTTAAAGATAAAGCCGGCATCTTCGATGTCGCCAGACACGGCTCCCTTTTTCTAGACGAGGTGGCCAACCTTAATTTAGATATTCAGGCCAAACTGCTGCGGGCCATAGAATCCCGGGAATTCAAACCGGTGGGTGCCGGCCGGCTGAAAAAATCCAATGTCCGCATCATTGCCGCTACCAACCGCGATTTAAAGATCATGGTGGATGCAGGCAAATTCCGGGAAGACTTCTTTTACCGCTTAAACGTATTTCCTATCTATATTCCACCGCTCAGGGAAAGAAGGGATGATATTCCGAGGCTGCTGTATCATTTTTTAAAGTTATACTGCCGCCAGACCGGCAAGCGAGTCGACGGTTTCTCAGACGATGCCCTTGAAGTGTTGCTAAACCACGAATGGCCGGGCAACGTACGCCAGCTTAAAAATGTGGTCGAACGTCTGGTTATCATTGCCGATGACCGAATTTTAGATTACCAAATCGTGTCCGATCATTGGGAAATAAAGCGTAAACGTATCCCGGGCTCTGTTCCAAAAACTATGGAAGAGCTCAAATCGGTCAAACGACATCTGCTGGAAAACCAATTCGGTCAAATCGAAAAAAACTTCCTCCAAAAAGCCCTTTCCGTTGCCGAGGGCAATATCGCCCAAGCAGCCAGGCAGGTGGGCATGCAACGGTCAAATTTTTCCGTCCTTATGAAAAAGCACGGCCTGTCTGCAAATTCAACCGCTACGGCCTTAAAGTAGGCGAATGGCAGGGATGAATAGTTTGAAAGCACGGTTATGGATGATTTTCACTCTCCCAGGTTACGTATGGGAGCCTATATTTCCGTATAAGTATTTATACGCCGATAACACCAATAAATAATTGAAAAAATAATAATATAGCTTTTCTGTTCATATAAAAATATATACGCTGCCCTTTATTAAGCGCCTAGTTGATAAGAGCTTAATTGGATGCAACCTTTTGATATAATAACTAATTCAATCCATCTTATTCTTTCTATGGATTTGCTTCTTTTTGGCACGGCTGTTGCTCATTAAAGTGTCAACAACCGAAAAAGCAACTGAAATAGGTTATAAATTAAAAGGTTGGCAAAAGGAGGTATCATCATGACAACGTTACAGGAAAATACAGCAACCAATTTTGAAGTTCCTCCCCATATTCTGGTGATGGAAGATGATCTGAGTGTGGCCAAGGGGCTGGAGATGGTGTTGAGCGAAGAAGGCTTTGATGTCAATCTGGCAGGCACTGGCGAACTTGCCCTGGAGGCTTTCAAACAAAAACGCTTTGATCTTTTGGTGGCGGATCTCCGACTGCCGGACATCGATGGTATGGAGGTGATTAAACAGATTAAAGCGGAAAAGCCCGAAACCGAGGTCATCGTGATTACAGGCTATGGCACTACCGCTACAGCGGTGGAGGCCATGAAGTTGGGCGTTCATGACTTTTTGCCCAAACCGTTTACCGAAGACCAGATCAAGAAGGCCATCGATGAAGCGTTGCAGGAGCTTGTCGAAAAACCTACGGTTGCAGCCATCCAGAAAGCGCAAACAGAGGAAGAAAAACTCATCCAGAAGCGGGAGGTCCTCGGGGTGTTAAGCCGGACCGCTGAAGATGCTGATTTCTGGGGCGATTTGATGGAAAACGGATCCCTGGCGCTGGCGAACTATCCGCTTTCAAGCGAAGCTAAGGCGGCCATCACATCGGGTGATTTGAAATGGATCAATGAAAATGTGGGCGAGCTTACCCAGAAGCAATTGATGTTCATCTATAAGCGTCTGGAGCGGGAAGCCTGGTAATGACATCTTCGACAAAATTTGAAAGCTATTTCCATGTTTTCAGGGACATCATC
>JBAVYC010000737.1:0-1869 GCA_049698595.1 Desulfobacterales bacterium
GCACCCCCCCTACGGCTGTTGCAACCACCGGTCTTGAGGCAGCCATCGCCTCGATGATGGCCACCGGTGTTCCTTCATTCTTGGACGTGAGGACAACGATATCGAGTTCCGAATAGACCGCGGGCATATCTTTTTGCCATCCCCTAAAAGATATCGCATCCTTCACATTCAATTTTTCGGCTTCTTTCATCAGTATGGTTTTTAGCTCGCCATCACCGACCACAATAAATTTGAAACGATCAATTTTGGCCGACATGCGCAAATAATTTATGGCCTCAAGCAACATAAAATGGTTTTTGATGGGAGTCATCCGTCCGACTATACCCACTCGCAATGAATCAGGGCTTTTACAAAAACCGCTATTTTTCACAAGGGTTTTCTCTTTAGGTTCATTTTTTTCATAGACTGAAAGATCAAACCCCAACCGTATGACTTGCACCTTCTTTTCATCTGCAATTTTAAAGGTGTCGCAAATATCTTCTTTTTGCTGTTCGCTGACCACGATGATACTATCGGTAAACCGGGCAAGAAATCTTTCAACCAGGATAAAAATAAAGGTCTTTAGCCGGTTAAAGTAACTGTGGAAGGTGTGGCCATGAAATGTATGAAACACTCGAATCGTCTTTGATGAAAAAATAGGAACCCTGAGACTCAATACAGCCAGCCTTCCCAGGGTTCCAGCCTTGGCCGTATGGGTGTGGAGAATGTCGGGCTTAAAACGTTTGATAATTTTTCGGATAATAAAGAGCGATTTCAAATCGTCTAACAAAGAAATATTGCGACCGAGTTCTTTGACAATGAAACGACGAACCCCCTTTTCTATGGCAAGGTATGTCATATCCCCTTCGCCGGGGCTCAAGCTGCCGCACACGAGCAAAGTTTGATATTGATCCCCGGCAAGCTCACTGCTCAGTGTAATCGCCTGGATAGCCGGCCCGCCGATGTTTAAACGTGCAATCAGACGCAGGATTCTGATGGGTCTATTCATGTTCTATGAGAACCTAACCCGGAATAGGCGCAACCAACCGAGTTTTCATCATTGAGTTCTATTTTCCAGAACTTTTTTGTTGACAGCTTAAACTGCACCTTGTATTATCAGTACATGCATGTGATAGCCCGTAAAATTCTTTGGGAATTTTCAGTTGCATATCCTGATGCGAGAGAACCGCTGGATCGGTGGTGGGTGATATGTCGAAAAAATGATTTCAGCTCCTTTACCGAACTGAAAAAAACATTTGGCACCGCTGACATGGTAGGCCGATGTGTGATTTTCAATATTGGCGGCGGTAAATATCGGTTGATAGTAAGAGTAAATTTTGCCGGTTGTAGAATGTGGATAAAGTATATCCTGCCGCATAAACAATATGAAAAATTGAACTTAAAAGAGGATGAAAAATGCCGGCCCTGAATAAAATTGACTTAGACAATCTGTACCCGATGAAACCGATTAAAAATGATAAAGACTATCAAAAAGCTCTAAGCTCAATGGAAGCCGTTTTTGATATAAACAGAGGGCCTCTGGCGGAATATGCTGAGGCGCTTGCGATTTTAATCGAGCATTACGAGGAAAACCGTTATCCGGGTAAAAATGCCGACGGCATAAAAAATTTAAAATTTTTAATGGAGCAAAACAACCTCAAGCAAAAAGATTTAGTTGGAATTATAGGTGGAAAATCTGCGGTATCGGAAATTCTCAACGGCAAACGGCCTTTACACCTTAACCATATTCGCAAATTGGCTAAAAAATTCCATGTTAAACCTGCATCTTTTGTATAGCTGCTTTACATTGATTGCATTACCCAATCGAAATTTCGAAATTTTTTGATACATTTAATCAAACAATCGGCATGTAAGGGGCTAAGCTTATTC
>JBAVYC010000738.1:0-6271 GCA_049698595.1 Desulfobacterales bacterium
TCATCTCCAATTTCCTTTAGTCTCCAAGGCACAGGCCTCAGGGCTGAGCAGACAGCGGTATGAGCGCCCAGGCGAAATTTCGCGCAATGACACATCTTCCTTTGCGCACTGGGGGCCGACGGCATAACAGCGGTTTCGAAAGGAGCAGCCGCTTAATTCCCCGATCGGGGTCGGCACAATCCCCGGAATGGAACCCAGTTTTTGGCCCGGACGGGTTTTGCCCGGCACCGGGATGCACTCCATCAATCCCCGCGTATAGGGATGCAGCGGCTGGTCAAAGACTTGCCGAACATCTCCGGTTTCAACCACCTGACCGCAATACATCACGGCCAGTCGGTCGGTCATTCGGGCAACCACCCCCAGATCGTGGGTGATCAACAGCAGGCCCATCTTGAATTCCTGCTGAATGGAAGCCAGCAAGGCCAGGATTTGAGCCTGGATGGTAACGTCGAGGGCCGTGGTCGGCTCATCGGCGATAATCAGACCGGGGCTGCACATCAGGCCCATGGCGATCATCACGCGCTGGCGCAGGCCCCCCGAAAGCTGGTGCGGATATTGTTTCAGGCGCGAAGCGGCCGCGGTAATGCCCACTTTTTCCAGCAGATAGACCGCCCGCTCCCGGGCTTGTCTGGCGGGTATTTTTTGGTGCTGCAAGATGGCTTCTTCCAGCTGGTTGCCGATGGTGTAGCAGGGATCCAGAGACGTCATGGGTTCCTGGAAGATCATGGCCATGCGTCCGCCCCGAATGTCGGCCATGGTTGAAGCGTCGATGGTCAACAGATCCTGACCCTCGAAAACCAGCTTCTCCGCCCAACGAATGCCCCTGGGAGGCAATAGGTCCATGATGGCCAGGGCGGTCATGGACTTGCCGCAGCCGGATTCTCCCACCAGACTCAGGGTTTCACCCTGATCCATGCTGAAACTGACGTTGCGCACGGCATGCAGCGCCCCCGCCGGCAGCCGCAGATCGGCATGCAGACCTTTGACTTCCAGCAACTTGCTCATGACCGGCCCTCCGGTGCCGTCACATCGCGCAGCCCGTCTCCCAGAAGGTTCATGCCCAATACCAGGATAAACAGTGCCACGCCGGGAATGACGATCAGGTAAGGATCGAAGAGCATGAAGTCCCTGCCTTCGGCGATCATCAGCCCCCAGGAAGGTATGGGCGGTTGTACACCCATGCCTAAAAACGAAAAAGCCGCCTCCAGCAGGATGGCCCGGCCGATTTCCAGGGTGGCCACCACCACCAGGTTGTTGAGCGCGTTTGGCAGGATTTCTCTTGAAATAATCCAGAAAACCGAGCAGCCCGCCGCCTTGGCCGCCGCGACATAGTCCATGGACCTGATTTGCTGACTGGTGGCCTTCAAAACCACGGCAAAGCGGTCCCAGATCAAACAGCCCAGGACCAGGATCACGACTTGCATCGATCCACCGACAAGCGCGACCACCGCTATGGCTACCAGAACCGCGGGCAGGGCCAGTCGGACGGTGATGATAAAACTGACCAACATGTCGACTTTGCCGCCGAAAAAACCGGCCGACAAGCCCAGCACCGTGCCGATGATCATTGCGATGAGCATGCAGGCAAATCCGATCAACAGAGATATGCGGCAGCCGTAGATCAGGCGGCTCAAATAATCGCGCCCCAGATTGTCGGTGCCCAGGGGATGTTCCCAGGTGCCTTTCGCCTGCCAAACGGGCGGGATCATCCGCAGCGACAGATCCTGTTTATAGGGATCATGGGGCGCGAGAACGGGTGCCAGGACGGCCATTATGAAGATGATCATCACCACCGCGGCACCGAAGAGAAACCCGGGATGGCGCAACATCCGCCGCCGCATGATTTGCCGCGGCGTCGGGAAGACAACCTCCAACCCCAATCCCCTGTCTATCGTCTGGCTGCCATTTTCCGTTTGTGTCATGCTCACCGAACCCTGATGCGCGGATCTAGAAATGCGTTTAAGATATCGCCGAGAAATGTCAACACCACATAAATCATTGCCAGCAACAGTACAAGGGCCTGGACCACCGGCAGATCCGAGCGCTCAATGGATACCAGGGCCAGGTATCCGATACCGTGCAGTGCAAATACCGACTCGATGATGAACGAACCTCCCAGCATAAAGCCAAGCTGCACGGCCGCCAGGGCGACCACCGGAATAATGGCATTGCGCAGGGCGTGCTTGAAGAGAATTTTACCCCACCTCAGTCCCTTGGCCCGGGCGGTGCGAATATGGTCCGAGGCCAGCACCTCCAACATCCCGGAGCGCGTCAGGCGCATGAACGCCGGGGTGGCGTAGTAACCCAAAGCAATTGTCGGCATCACAAAATGAAGGGGCGTGTCACTGCCGGAAATGGGCAGCCAGCGCAGCATGACACCGAAGAAGATAATCATGATGAGGCCGAACCAGAATGACGGCATGGCCTGTCCCATCACCGAAAGGGTCAGGGCGATGCGATCAATCCAGGTATTGGGCCGGATAGCGGCCAGAATGCCCAGGGGGATGGCCAGAATGACGGCAAACATCAGGGAACAGACGCCCAGGGTCATGGTCACACCAATACGTTCGCGAATCATTTCGGTCACGGGTTGATTAAAATAGGGCGATTCACCCAGGTCACCCTTCAGCACCCGTCCAATCCACTCGACATATTGAACCATCAGCGGCCGATCGAAACCGTATTGCGTGCGCACAAATTCAATTTCCTCCTGACTGGCCCCCTCACCGGCCAGGGCGATGGCCGGGTCGCCGGAAACCCGGGTCAGCATGAAGCTGATCAGCGACACGGTAAACATCACCAGAATCGCCACCCCCATGCGTTTAAGGGTATAAATTAACATATCTTCAGATTCTCAGGTGCAATGAAATACGGGATGCCAGCGGGAGCGAGCCGGGTCGGATCGCTCCCGCAACAGGCGGTTTATTTCCATTTTGCCTGGAAAAACCGTGGGACGGCATCCGGATAAGGGGTAAAGTCGAGGTCTTTGCTAAAGCAATTGTTGGAAACATAAGTGAATAAAGGAGCAAAGTAAGCCTGCTCGGCGATGCGCTGCAAAGCTTTTTTATATAGCATCTTGCGCTTTTCGGAATCGATGCTGGTATCGGCTTCCAACAGCCAGTCCCGCACCTGGGGATCCCGAGCCATGTCGTCCTCAGAAAATTCAAAGAAATAACTGACAAAGGCCGAAACATCGTTGATGGAATACGATCCCCAGGTCTGAAAGTTGAATTGGACCTTCCCGGCCCGGTGCTTTTCCCGCAAGGCTGAATATTTCATCATCATCAGTTTGGCTTTGATCCCCACCGCGGCCAGATCGCCCACCATGGCCTCGGCGTAGGGCCGGTTGCGATAGCCGTAAAGTATCGTTTCAAACCCGTCGGGATAGCCGGCTTCGGCCAAGAGTTTTTTGGCTTTTTCCGGATCGTATTCGTATTTCATGACATCATCGGTGCAGCCGAACTGGGTCGGGAAGCAGGCTGAATCGACAGATCGCGAATCTCCCCCGACCAGGCTTTTGGAGATGGCCCCTTTGTTGATGGCATGGTTGACCGCCCGCCGGACTTCAAGTTTTTTAAACGGATTCTCCATGCCTTGTTCGCCGGTACGATCGGCGGCATCCATCATGATGAAACCGACCCGCATGGTCTCGGCCGGTATCACGGTCAGGTTCGGCATCTTGGCCAGCCGTTCGGCCTGATCCGGGGCCACCAGCCAGATCCAATCCAAAGACCCGGTCATCAGCTCGGCCACCTGGGTGTTCATTTCAGGGAGGGTCCGCCACACAATTTTTCCGATGGAGGGCTGGCCCTTGGGACTGTCCTTGAAATAATCCTCGTTTTTTACCATGACAACTTTTTTGCCGGGCTCCAGTTCGGTCACCTTGTAAGGGCCGGTGCCGATTGGCGCCATTCCGAAACCCTTGGGACCGACTTTGGCATAATAGTCCTTGGGATAGATTGGGTTGGCTCCCGAGAGGAACTCCAGGGCGGCCGGAAAAGGTTCTTTCAGCAGGATTTTGACCTTGTAAGGCCCTTCCTTGACGACCTCCTTGATCCAGTTGGAGTAGCGCTGGGTCTTGACTTTATTTTCCGGATCGGCGGCGAAATTAAGGGTGTAGACCACGTCATCGGCGGTCATTTCATTCCCGTTGTGAAATTTGACGCCCTGACGCAGCTCGATTGCCATGGTGGTGTCATCCACCCATTGGAAGGATTTGGCCAGCAGGGGCTTGTACTCGTAGGTTTTGGGGTCGCGATAGAGCAGGTTGTCATAGACCTGACGGGCAAAAATGATGCCCTCTCGGGCGGTGTTAAAATAACGGTCGACGCTTTCCAGTTCCTTGGTGGTCGCAATATTCAGGGTGTCATCTTTTTTTCCGGCCCAGACCGGGCAGACCAGAAAACTGGCAATCATTAACCCAACAAACACAGCGATAGAATAATGACTCAACCTTCTTTTCATACTTACCTCCTTTAATTTGGTTAGAATCCCCTTTTAAATGCGGTTATAGCGAAATTTTGGTTTGAGCTTGGGTAATTGATGGATGTCGCCCGACAAAAGAAATGATGATCATCCAAATATCGAAGGCCGGCTGGATTGTCAACGCCGAATATTTTGGCAACCTCAGCTTTGTCAATCCCTCAATTTTTAAAAATCATTACGGGTCAGTTGCTTTGGGTGTAATCTTCAACCAATTTCTTGCCAAGAGCCTCATATTTCGGGTCGGTCGCGATTCTCTGCAGATTCATCAGGGAATGATAAATCGTTTTGCGGCAACCCAGGTCGGACCAGTAGCTGCTCACGGATCCCCCGGCATCGGTTCGCATGACAAAAATTATCCGGGTTCGATGCGCTTCGATTCTTTCAAGAACCCAGTGAAGCTCGGAATCGGTGATGCGGACATGATCTTTGCGGATGGCAACGACGAGCTCCGGCACAGCCTTGCAGTGCACTTCAACTTTGCCGGATGCCATGTCGATCCCAATTTTGACATCATAAACGACGTCCCGGGGCCACAGCGGCCATGGGGTATTTTGGATGATGTAGACCATGTAATTATAAGCGGTTGAAGAAATTTGCGAAATTTTCCCGGCCTGCCGGCACTTAAAAAACCATTCGGTATAAGCGGGGATTTCTGCCAATATGGCTCCGATCACCTCAATGGGTTGATTGATATCGATGATTCCTTTGAATTCAGAGACTTCATGTCCGGCCACCTTGCGCGAATAGATTGCCACCCCATTGTCATCGCTGACAGATTTCCACTGCTCCTGTGCAAAAAGGCCGCCGGGGTCGGCAGCCAGTAGCGCAATGTTTAAGATTAGCAGGTTGACTGTGCGTGTCATTGGGAGGTTTATTTGGTTAGACATAAGCTTTCTTATAGACATTCCAGCATCCCAGCTTTCCGGCTTTCAGGCACTTAAAATTATTTGATCAAACATATCCGCCAGTTTCTGTTCATACCAGCTTTTTAAAAAAAATCCATCGATAAATCCATTGTGTCCGCCAAAGGCGTGAATGACTAAATGGGTGCGTCGATTGAGTTCTAGCCGATAAAAATCCGTAACAGGTATGATCGGATCATCTTTGGCGGTAATAATTGTGGTGGGAACCGGTAGATCTTTAATGGCGTCATCTAAAAGCGAATATTCTTTGAAATATTCGCAAGCGGAGTTAAAATCACTGTATTTTTGCAGCAATCGATCGGTCACCGCCTGAATGGTTTTTAAGGACAACAGATCTGTAAAATCATAAATCGCGGGAAATAGTTTCTGCTTTTTTTTCAGCGACTGAATCCATTTTTTAAGAAAGTATATCCGAATCAAAGGATATTGATCAATTTTAGAGGTTGATTTGGCCGGATCCAGGACCGGGCTGATGGCCGCCACATGACACAGGTTTTCAATCGGAGTCTGAAGCATTTTGCGAGCAATCCGCAGGGCAAAGTTGCCGCCAAGGGAAAATCCCGTCAGAAAAACCGGTTCCTGTTTAGCGCTCCGGCAAAGCTGGTGTACCGCCTGGAATACTTCTTCAAGCAGTACGGCATAAAAGATACCCTGATTTAAATGGTGGCTGTCGCCGTGGTCCCTGAAATTCAGTCGAAAAATATCATACCCTCGTCCATACAGTGCATTGCCGGTGCATAGTATGTAGGTGGAGGCAATGCTGCCCTCCCAGCCGTGCAATAAAACAATCAGCCCTTTGCTCTTTTTGCATTTTTGAGAGGAATAAAATCCAAGGAGCCGGATGCCCCCGGAAGTTGAAAGAA
>JBAVYC010000739.1:0-17122 GCA_049698595.1 Desulfobacterales bacterium
ATGTAATCGCCTGACAGGTCAAGGTATTCCTCAGAGAATGAACTACTAACCGTCATGTCGAGCACATGTCGAACCGTACAGTCGCCATAAGCCGAGCCTGCGACCTCCGGGACATATTTGATTGCAGGACTTTCAGGGTCGAGCACTCCCTGATCCACCAAAATTCCGGCCACGGCCCCGGTCAGGGACTTGCTAACCGAAAATAAAATATGCGGGGTGGTCCCATCATAACCTTGGCTATAGCGTTCAGCAACAAGCCGTCCCCCCTGAAGTACGACCAACCCCCGGGTGGCCGTTGCATCAAGCACTTCCGGCAACTGTCGCTTCTGCCCGTGGTGATCTTCAAAAACCAGCGATTCAAGCGATTGCGCTTCAGCTGCAAGCTCCCATGTCTGTGCCGGACCTTCAATTCGGGAGACCGGAATGAGCTTGTCTACATGATGAAACGACTGTGAGCTATACGGCGCTGTACGCCAGTTTGCGAGCGTAACAGAGGTATCCATATCATCCTCCAGGAAGAGCAGATAATGTCACAAAAAGGTTTCAGGTTTCGGCCTGCCCTGGTTTCCGGCTCGTAGCCTACGCCTCGGAGAGTGCGTTATGACGGATTTTCATTGTTCGCTGCAAGAGATCCCAATATTGTCCTATCTTCCAGATTTATAAAAGGTTAGGTCTGGGCCAGGGGTGTCAGGACGATGAGTCGCTAAAGCCTGGAACCTTATCTGGTAACATATTGTCAAAAAAACCCAGTTAAGGGCCTAAGCTTTTTCCGAGACGAGGCTCGGAAAAAGTGGCCCTTGCAGGGCAGCAAGCACTCCGAAAATTGAGTATCACTGATTATTACTAAATTGACACTTTTAGTACGACCGGGTATCTGCCTTTGTGGAAGCCGCTCCCACCAGGATAACACCGTATTCACGAAATAAAGTGTTGCTAAAACTAGAAAACTTAATTTTCTGACAACATGTTGTCAGAAAAAGGCTCTCAAGAGCTTATGCTCCCACAACATTACTTGGTCAGTTCTGTCCAGATGGCGGTGTAGTAATCGTTGGCCTCTTTGGAACACGCCGGCAGGAAAACACCGGCGCCTTTGAATTCGTCCGGAATAATAATCTCAACTGCGGTTTTCATGTCTTCAGGCATAAACTTTTCAGAGCCGCTGATGCCGTTGGCATAGCGTGCAAAACTGGAAATCAGGGCTGCATTTTCAGGTTCCATGATAAAGTTCATGAACAGCTTGGCATTCTCGACGTTTTTAGCGGTTTTCAATACAGCCACACTATCCATCCATAACCCATAGCCCTCACGCGGGTAACCGAATTTGATCGAGGGTTTGGCCAAACGCGCCCGGAAGACAGCGCCATTCCAGTAGAGAGCGGCAGCAAAATCACCGCGCGGCATTTTTTCTACCAGGCCATAATCCATGGACACCCATTTCGGTTTTGCGGCCATCAATACATCACGTGCCTTTTTCAGCGCCGCTTTATCGGTTGTGCAAGGCTCGCTGCCGACATACATCAAAGCAAGCCCCAAAACATCGCCCATTTCAGGCGCAATGTTGATCTTGCCGGCAAGCTCCTCCGGCGGGTCCAAAACAATGGCAGCGGTGTTGATGTCACCGTTATAAACCTTTGTGTCAACGGCGATACCGACCGATCCCCACTGCCACGGAACACTGTAGTGGCGACCCGGGTCCCACGATGGATTGCGCCATTCGGGGGCGACATTCTTGAAATTTTCCATCTGGTCCGGGCGAACCTCAAGAAGCAGGCCCTCGTCGATATAAATTTTTACATAGTTGGCCGAGGGTACAACCATATCGAAGCCGTGTCCGCCGGCTTTGACCTTTGCCAGTGCCGTCGAGTTTGAGTCATAGTCCGTGATGGTCATCTTGACGTCGTATTTTTCTTCAAACTTCTTGACTAGTTCAGGGTTGGTATAGTTCCCCCAGTTGTACAGGTTCAATTCACCGGTTGCCTGTGCCATGCCTGAAAAGGTAAGCACAGCTGCTGCTACGATAGAAAAAATCATTTTCTTATTCATCTGAATACTCCTTTGATAGGGTTAAGGTTCAACTACGTAATACCTCAAGCAATATCGGTGTGCATATTATTTGAGGCGATAAGAAAATGCTAAAAAACGAAATACATACCCCCTTTCTTTTTTTTGGATTAAAGTTGGGAAGAGGACCCACCTGGAAATTTTAAATCTTCTCTTGCTCGATGCTCAAACACTCTATTTGCCAAATTTTTTGTCGACCAAAAAGAACAGACCCACCACCAAAATCGAAAGGCTGACCAAAACTGTTGAAATGGCGTTGATTTCCGGTGAAATCACGCGACGAAGTTGGCCCAGCATATAGGTCGGCAGGGTTTCCTGGCCGGATGACTTAACGAATTCGGTTATCACGACGTCATCTAATGAGATAACAAATGCCAGCATAGCACCGGCGATGATGCCCGGCCAAAGCAGCGGCAAGGTCACGCGCCGGAAGGTTTTCCAGGGGGTGGCGTACAGATCGGCTGCCGCCGTTTCCAGCATCAGGTTCATTCCTTCCAACCTTGCCCGGATAGGCAGGTAGGCAAACGGGATGCAAAAAGCAGTATGGGCCAAAACCAGATAAATCAGTCCCTGAATACCCGTTGCCGCCTTAATGATTGCAAACAGGGTTAGCAGGGCCACGGCCGTGACGATTTCCGGCACCATCAACGGCTGGTTGATCATTACGTAGATCGCTGTCAAACCCGGAAAGGGCCGCGTACGGGTTGTTCCCAGCGCGGCCATCGTTGCCAGGATGGTCGCATAGATCGAAGCCTGTAAAGCCAGAACCAGTGAACGAAGCGCTGCGTCCTGCACGGCTTCGTTATTCCAGGCCGAAACATACCATTGCAGGGAGAACCCCTCCCACATGGAAATATATTTGCCGGTGTTAAACGAATACACAACCAGGGTAATAATGGGCGCATACAGCATCACAAAACAGAGGATGGCGATAAAGCCAAAGCCCGGCTGTTTTTTCAGGGAAAAAGGTTTCTGCTTATTCATCGTGAAAGTCATTGCAGACCATCCGAACTACGTTGGGTTGTGCGCACATAAATCAACAGGGCGATCATGACGATGCTCAGCAGGGTGATGGAAAGTGCAGCGCCCAGCGGCCAGTTGCGGCCGGCACCAAACTGCAGCTCGATCAGGTTGCCAAGCATCATTTTCTTACCGCCGCCCAGCACCCGTGGGGTTACAAATGCCCCCAGTGACGGAATGAAAACGAGAATAGACCCGGCAATGATCCCCGGTTTAACCAGAGGGACAATCACCCGGCGAAGAACCTTATTTCGGGTGGCATAAAGATCATAGGCAGCCTCAACTAAGTTAAAGTCCAGCCGCTCCATGGATGCATATAACGGCAATACCATCAGGGGCAGATAAACATAGGTCATACCGACCATAATTGCGAAATCGGTGTAAAGCATCTGGATCGGTCCATCTATGACCCCAAATGCCTGCAGGCCAATGTTGATCAGGCCCTCGTTGCGGATCACTTCAAGGATCGCAAATGTGCGGATCAGCAGGTTTGTCCAAAACGGAATTGTGATTAAGAACAGCCAAATATTGCGGATTTTGCGTGGCCGTGTGGCGATGAAATAGGCGGTTGGAAAGCCGATCGCCAGCGTGGTCACCGTTGTGAAAAACGACAGCTTGATTGATCGCCAGAGGATAATCAGGTGGGCATCAGCCAGTGCAAGCGTACCATCGAAAATGTCACGATGGAAAACCACATTGAACCAGGCATCGGTGGAAAACTTCCAAACCACACCGCCATATTCGCCGGAGCTGATAAACGAATATAGCAGCACGATCAAAAGCGGCCCGGATGCCGCAGAGGCCAGAATCAGCAGGGCCGGCGTACTCAATAGCCAGCTCTTTCGAGTTTTCTTTCTTTGGGCGTCTTCGACCAGATTGGACCCTGCCGCCTTGTTTTCCAAATCAGTCCCTCAACACTTGCACGGAATTTGGTTTGAAAGCAACCCTGACCGATTGCCCAACCTTGAATGTTTCTGTATCTTCTCGTTGGTTCTGGCTGCGTGTCACGAACATCGTCTGATCCGGCAAGCGGGTGTAATAATGAGTATCCGTGCCGAAATAAACGATGTTTTCGAGCACGCCTTGTAGATCACCTTTGCCTCCAGATTCTGCCATAAGTTGCGAATATTCGGGGCGAACCACGGCGGTCACGCGGCCGCTTGGCACCATGCCGTCAGGCAGTTGAACACTGACTTCTTCTCCGGCAGAAAGCTTTAACCGGGCGCGCCGACCCTCAGCTGAAAGAACTTCAGCAGCAAGAAAATTGGTGCTGCCGATAAAATCAGCCACAAAGCGTTCGATCGGATGATTGTATATCTGGCGGGGGGTGCCGATCTGAAGAATTCGGCCGGCGTCCATCACTGCGATACGGTCGGACATGGTCAGGGCTTCTTCCTGATCATGGGTCACAAAAATAAAGGTGATTCCGGTTTCATGCTGCAAACGCTTTAACTCGATCTGCATTTCCTTGCGTAGCTTGTAGTCAAGGGCTGCGAGGGGTTCATCCAGCAATAAAACCTGCGGCTGTGGGGCCAAGGCCCGGGCCAGTGCCACGCGCTGCTGTTGCCCGCCGGATATCTGGTCCGTTCGGCGGTTGCGAAGATCATCCATTTTAACCAGCGCCAACATTTTGCCGACAGTTTCTTTAATATGGCCTTTTGGCTTACCCAGCATCTCCAGTCCGAAGGAAATGTTTTGAGCGACGGTCATATGCGGAAACAGCGCATAACTTTGAAATACGGTATTGATCGACCGCTGATAGGGCGGCAGATGTGATATGTCCTGGCCATGGAGCATGATCACGCCTTCGGTTGGGTGGTCAAACCCGGCAATCAGTCGCAAAAGGGTTGTCTTACCGCACCCCGAAGGTCCCAATAGGGTAAAAAACTCGTTTTCCTGAATGGCCACGGTAACGTCGGAAAGCGCCACAACCTTATCTTTGCCTGAACCAAAGACTTTGGTAACCCGTTCAGCTTTGATTGCTGCTTTTAAGGATTTATCCGACTCTGCTGGTGCTATTTCCGATTTCTTTACCAATGATATTCCTCATTTTTTGCGTTTGGGCCAAACCTTTCATCCATTTAAGAATCCGGTTAACAGATTGACCACATTGATGCCGATTTCATCTACAGCATAACCGCCTTCCATTATGAAAAGGCTGGGGCGTTTGATTTTTTGAGCAATATTAGATCCTATTTTGAGGAAGTCTTCGCTTTGGCGATCCTTTGCATGATGCGGTCCAACCGTTCGGGGCACTCGAAAGGGGTGACAAATCGGCCGTCAATCAGCTCGTACTTGCCGAAGTGCAGACGATGATTCTTTGAAAAAACGGAAATCATCTTCAATTCCTCTGAATATCTTAGATAGATAGGATCAGCTATGCTATAGCTGACTAGAATCTTTAAATCAATTTATTTCCAATTGAGCCCTATTTTTCTCAATGGCTACCCCAGGTCTCACAAATGAAATGCTTGTCTGACCTTCGATGCCTATCATCACAGCTGTCAATGACAGGCTTTTCAAGATAATTATTTATTATCCAAGTCCGGCGGCAAGCCGCGCTGGAAGAAACTGTCCGCTCTTTACTGCTGATTTTGAGGTTTTTGATCCTGCTTTTTTTCTAATACGCTTTCAACGGCCGCCGCTGCCCCGGCCTTGAGGGCCTGATCCATTGATCGTTCCGCACGGTCACTGCCGGTTCTGCTTTCCGGCTGTTGGGATGGACCGTCGGTGGTGGATGCATTCGTTTGGGCAACTTCGACAATCACTTTTCGATGGGCGTATTGAATGCCCTGTGCCTCCAGCGCTTTGGTGATTTGTTTGAAAGCTTCGCGGCGGATAACAAAATGCGCCCCGGGTTTGGCGGTGAACTTGACCCGGATAGTCATTACCGAGTCACCCATTTCTCTGACACCCCCTGATTTAACGGGCTGGATAAAATCGGAACCCATCTCCGGGTCAGCGAGCATTTTTTGGCCGACCTTTTTAATTGTTTTTCGAACCTTATCGATGTCCGTGTCGTAAGGAAACTGCAGATTAAATTTTACGATAATGCCGCCTCGCATAAAATTGGTGATGGATCCCAGGTCACTGAAGGGTATGATTTGCAACATTCCGCGGTGGTGTCGCAGCATCACATTACGCAGGGTGATGCCCTCCACGATACCGGACACGCCGCCGGCTTCTATATACTCGCCCATCCGGAATGCATCGTCAACCAGGTAAAAAATCCCGGAAAGCACATCCGCCACCAACTTTTGCGCCCCGAAACCAATAGCCAGGCCGGCCACGCCGGCCCCCGCCATAAGGGGGCCGATGTTGACGCCCATGGAGGAAAGCACAATCAAGGTGACCATTACTACCAGAACGATGCCAATGAATTTTCTGAGAATCGGCAGCAACGTGTAGCTGCGGTCAAGGGTCGCCGCGCCCCCCCACTCATCATCACTCTGATCGGATTCTTTTTGATCATCGGGTTTGGCATCATCAAGCTTACGACTGACAAAGCTGTTGAGAATCCGCCACGCGATAAACGCCAGAACCAGCGTTATCAGTACGTTGAAGCCGACATTGACAATGCTCTCCGAAAAAGGGACCCTAAAACCCCAGATGCCCATCAGCCACAGCATAAGCCCAAAAATAATAACGGTCCGGGTGATGCGACGGACGACGGCAAAGGAAGCCGCAGCATCCGCCTCCTCTGATTGCGGCCCGGCACTTTCAGATCCACTTACTTCTTTCCCATCGATCGCCTCTTTGCCTTTTTGCAAAGAACCGATGATGGTGCTGATCACCCAGATACTGGCGCGATCGATAACCAGGTATATGGGTACGATCAGCAGACTGATGACAAAAGCGCTGTCAAACCCGGGGCCAAGAACAATCAACCTGCCGCTCCACAGAATCCACATGATAAACAGGTAGGCCAGGGCCAGCAGATGCCAGATGGATGCAAACAAATCTGTAAACCAGCCGGTGCCGTCACAGTCGTCGGTAATACATCCGCGGATACGGGAGGCGACATAGGTACGGTGCCGCCAGATCATTACGCCAAACATCAGAATGATGACCGCTCCGTAAGCGATCATCAGGATTACCAGGCTGTCGCCCCAGATTCCCGCGTATTTTAAAAGCATGATCGCAATGTACCCTGAAGGCAGAAGCCATCCAAAGAGAACGAGACTGCGGTGAAGGTAGACGGCGCCCTGATCGTAAAGGGGCAACAGACGCAGTGCCGGCCATGATGGCGAACAAAACATGCGTGAAAAAGAAGAAATAAGCCAGGCCATGACAATAACGGCTAATAAAGCAACGAAAAGCGGTCGAATTCCCGAAGCTTCGGTACCAAAAAACGCCAAAAAAAGAATAAGACTGAAGGTTGAAAATAGAATAAGACCGATCAGGCTGGGCAGGGTTTTTAAAACAGCCCCCCATAATTTAGCCAGTCCGCTGATGGATGGCACAATTTCGAACCATTTTGACTTGTTGTAAGTGAATTTCCCAATAAATTTTTCGACGCCGAAGCTGACGGCAAAGATCACCAGAATAACCCCCAGTATTTTCCCAAAATGTATAATCCCCCTGCCTTCCGTGAGATAATCGATGGCTTTGGCAATGTCATGGGGGACCTTTACATAGTTAAGCTGGAGGGTGGAAATCCGCCAATAAAGGACACCGGTTAAGCTTTCCAGACGGGCCAGCATACCTGAAAAAACACCCTTGGATATAAGGCTTGCGCCCCCATCTTCGGAGTAACTCCCGGTTTTTTGAAGCTCTTCGATCAACAGCCGGCGAACCTGCTCGTCGCTCAATTCGGCCACAATTTTATGTGCACCAGCTGAGCCACTACCCTCATCATCGGCCGCGGAAGCGCAATTGGGCATCAGAAAACTAAGTGTCGCCACAATGCAAACCATCACGGCAATGAACTTAAGCCGGGATGGTAACACCCTTTTCTCGTTATGGGGCTTTTTAGAGTCCATTTGTTTTCCTCTTGACAAGTTCGTTTTCGGCTGCATCAATAATTCGGTTTAGCTCAGCGGCCGTTTTTTCGTCAATGGGTTCGGGTTTGTGATTTTTTAGAATCCACCTGGTTTTCTCCACGGCTGCTTCCAGGGGGTCACAAAAATCCTGCTTTTCTGCTGACCATTGATGTGAAATGCCCGGTTGCCAGAGTCTGCGAACATTTCTGATGGTATAATCCCGATCCAGATAATGTCCTCCGGGCCCGACATCCATAATTTCATCGAGGGCCAGCGCGTCTGTTTCCACCGGCATGCCTTCAGCCATAAGTTTGACGGATTGATAGATTTCATCGTCGAGTAATAGCTTTTCCGGGTAAAGCAGGGTATAACCTTCCAGCAAACCAAGGCCCGGCGCCATATCCGGGCCTGTGGCACAACTAAAAAAAGCATCGACGGCGTCGTCCTTGCCAACGTTCCATCCTTTCGGGTCTGGTGCGTCGCTGCCGCCATAGCCGGTCATTACGGGCAGATTGTAATAATGCCCCAATTGAACAGTGGCGGCATAAAATAGATATTTGGTTTCACTTGAGACGGATATACCCCCTGTAAAGGGATTCAGCATGGCGGTAAACAGCGGATAGAACGCCGGGGCGCCCGGGCATGCGAGTTGAAGCAAACAGATGGAACTCAGGATTTCAGCATTTCCCTGGACCAATGCACCGGCAATGGAGGCCGGTGCCGTTGTGCCTATCACCGGCATGGCTGCAAACCCGACCGGCAATCCGGCACCGGCAAATACCAGGGCCGCTTCAAGAACGCCGTTATCGTGACTTAGCGGAGATATGGGACTGGCAATCAGTGACAGCGGCGGTCTGGCCTTGATTCTTTCCTTGCTGCCGGCAATAGCGCCGACCATTTCAACCGCATATTGGGCGGATTTCTCGTCCACACAGCTAACGATGTGAACATGCTTTTCGGTGCAGGTGAAAGCGGCCTCCAATTCATGCAGGGCGATGGTCTCTGTCGGGCAATCCCGGGCGGCCACCATGGGCCAGTAAAAGCTTATGGAGGGTAAATAATCAGAGATGCGGGCCATCATCGCAATATCTTTTTTCACAGAGGGCCTGCGTTTACGGGTATCTAAATCGACTGTAACCGTACCGGTGCCCGAGGTTCCGCCATATATTTTGGTACCATCGAGATTTACATCCAGCGCCTGGCTTCCGCGCGACCCCATCACAAATTCGGCCGGGGCTTTGGCAAGGGTTTGCACCAGGAGATCCGGCTGGATTTTTACGATCTCTGTTTTGAAATCAACATCGGCGCCGGCTTGCGCAAAAATATCCAAAGCCTTTTGGCAGGGAAATCGTACGCCGGTCTTGTGTAAAACGACCCCCGTGGCTTCATGGATTTTTTCGATTTCCTGCTCAGCAAATGCTTTGATTCTCATCTGCGGTTTTATCGCAATCGGGCTGATGCGCGCTTTGCCGGCGGTTTCTAATGGCATAAGGGTTCTCCTGTCTCTGGATACTGGTTACTGGTCGTTTAACTCCTAATTTTTGAAATAACCATTCAGGTAATCGGGAAGCAGTTCGAAAGGATTGATTTAGGAAGGAATCAGCAAACAGCTGCGCCATTTTACCGTGGCGCGGGATGCGGGGCAGTCAACGATCGGGTTGCATACGATCCCAAGGCCACGGCAATTTTACAGTTAATTACTTGGAATAAATAGAGTTACTCGCTTCTGAATCAGTTGGAGTTGACTTTGACGTTCCCCTGAATACCATCCCTGTTATAACTGCACAAAGTCCGCCGATTTGACACCTTTGCGTTTCCGTTCAGCCAGGACGCCGTCGAGCCAATCCGGATCCATTTCCGGTACGGAAGAAAGCAAAAGATCCGTATAATCATGGTGTGGCGGCGCAAGAACATCTTTCTTCACGCCCTGTTCGACAATCCGGCCGCGCAGCATGACGACAATCTCATCGGATATGGCCTTGACCGTTGCCAGATCGTGGGTAATAAAAAGATAGGAGACACTCAGTTCATTTTGCAATTCCTGCAATAGCTCCAATATGCCCTCGGCCACCAGCTGATCCAGCGCCGAAGTCACTTCGTCGCAGATAATCAAACTGGGGTCGGCTGCCAGGGCCCGGGCAATGCATATACGTTGTTTCTCCCCGCCCGACAGTTCCCCCGGATAGCGCTCGATATAGCGGGCCGGCAGTTCAATCATCTCCAACAGCTCCAGCACCCGGTTTTCTATTTCTTTGCCCTTCTTGTGAAAATAGAAGGAGAGGGGACGCCCGATGATTTTTCTGACTTTGTGCCTGGGATTCAGCGCCGTATCCGGCATTTGATAAATCATTTGCACTTGCCGGAGACTTTCGCGCGCGCGTGATTTTAAGGCCGGCGGTAGTTCCTTGCCCTCGAAGATAATTTTTCCCCCAAGCGGGGGCAGTAAACCGGTTACCACCCGGGCCAGGGTGCTTTTACCGCTGCCGGATTCGCCCACCAGGGCCACAGTCCGACCGCGCCTGATTTTAAGGTTAATGTCTTCAAGCACCTTTTCCGTTTCTTTGCCGGTGTAGCTGGCCGACACGTTTTCGATTTCCAGGATAACGTCCTTCTCCGAGGTCGAGAGGTCCTTATGCTCTGTGAGGGTGCGCACGGAGAGCAGCGCTCTGGTGTAGTCCTCTTTGGGGTTGGCCAGCATTTCTCTGGCGTTGTTTTCTTCGACCAGCTCACCGTATCGGAGCACCATGATGCGGTCGGCCAATTGCGCCACCACCGCCAGGTCGTGGGTAATGTAAAGTGCCGCCGTGTTGAATTCCCTGGTAATTTTCTTGATCGCTGCCAGGACCTCGATCTGGGTGGTCACATCCAGGGCCGTGGTGGGCTCGTCAAAGATAATAATATCCGGTGTGCAAGCCATGGCCATTGCCACCATGGCGCGCTGCAGCTGTCCGCCGGAAACCTGATGGGGATAGCGGTAACCGATATGTTCCGGATCCGGCAGCAGCAGACGCCGGTAGATGTCGACGGCTTTTTTTTCGGCTTCAGGGAAAGGCATCAGGCCATGCTGAACCGGTGCTTCGGCATACTGCCTGATGAGCCGGTGGGCCGGATTAAATGAGGCCGCAGCGCTCTGAGCGACATAAGCGATGCGCACGCCTCTGATTTCTCTCAAAACCTCTTCCGGTGCACCGAACAACTCCTTGCCGTCAAAAATAATCGAGTCGCCGGTGATGCGGCAACCCTGCCGGGTGTAAGCCATCGAGGCCAGTCCGATGGTGGATTTGCCCGCCCCGGATTCCCCGATCAAACCGAGAACTTCACCCTTGCTCAGCGTGACATCGACACCTTTGACGATCGGCACCCATTTCTCGTCACTGTATCCTTCGATCTTCAGATTTTTCATGTTGAGTATTTCAGTCATGGCAATCCTTAGTCTTTCAACCCGCTGGCGATGTGCAGAAACCAGTCGACAATTAAATTCACACCGACGGTCAAAAATGCGATGGCTCCCGCCGGCCATAGCGGGATAAAAATGCCGAAGGTGATGGCGCCGGCATTCTCCCGTACCATACCGCCCCAATCCGCCGTGGGGGGCTGGATACCCAGACCCAGGAAGCTTAAAGCGGCGATGAACAAAAATACGAAACAAAAGCGCAGGCCGAATTCCGCCACCAGCGGCGGCATGGCATTGGGCAAAACTTCCTGGCGCATGAGCCACCAGATTTTCTCTCCACGCAGCCGGGCGGCTTCGACGTACTCCATGACGGCAATGTCCATGGCCACAGCCCGGGACAGGCGATACACCCTTGTGGAGTCGAGCAGTGCGATTATGATAATTAAGGATGCGACGGAGGTGCCGACCACCGACAGCGCTATCAAGGCAAAAATAAGGGTCGGGAACGCCATCAGGATATCGATAAAGCGGCTTAATGTCAGGTCCGTCCAGCCACCCAGGGTGGCGGCAAAAAAACCCAGAATCGTACCCACCACAAAGGAAAACATGGTGGTGATAAATGCGATCGCAATGGTGTTGCGCGCACCGTACAGCAGCCGGGTGAATAAATCCCGTCCCAAGTGGTCGGTTCCCAGCAGGTGGTCACTGCTCATCGGCATCCAGACGTCGCCAACGATTTCGGTTTCACTGTAAGGGGCGATATATGGTGCGAACACAGCGGCAAACACATTGAGCAGTACCATTGCCAGACCAACGCGAGCGCTCCAGGGTGATTGTCTGAGTAATTTGAAAAACACCATCTTACGGTTCTCCCTATCTTGGATTTCGCAGCCTGGGATTGGTGATAATCGACATGATATCGGCGAGAAGATTGAGCCCCACATAGACGGCTGCAAAAATAAGGCCGCTGGCCTGAACAACCGGGATATCCCGCTTCGATACCGAATCCACCAGCAGCTGCCCCATTCCCGGGTAGACAAATACCACTTCAACGATCACCACACCGACTACCAGATAAGCCAGATTCAGTGCGATGACGTTGATAACCGGTGAAAGCGCGTTGGGGAATGCATGCAAAACGATGACCCGCATGCGTTTGATGCCTTTCAATCTGGCCATTTCGATAAATGGACTGGCCAGGATGTTGATGATTGCAGCCCTTGTCTGGCGCATCATGTGGGCCACCACAACCAATGTCAACGTCAGGCAGGGCAGGATAATCGAATGTATCTTCTGCCCGAACGACATCTGTTCGTTGATGTTGGAAATGCTTGGGAAAATAACGATTTGCACCGAGAGCAAAGCGATTAAAATGTAGGCGACAAAGAACTCGGGAAAGGAAATCGTGCTGAGAGTGACCATGGAAATGATGCGGTCAAATAAACTGTTGCGATACAGGGCTGCCAGTATCCCCAGGATAACCGCAACCGGCACCGCCACCGCTGCGGCCGAGGCAGCCAGGAAAATTGTGTTTTGGAAACGCCAGAAAATCAGTTCGGAAATGGGTCGTTTGTTGGCCAAAGAAGTGCCCATATCACCCCGCAAGAAATCCCCCAGCCAGGCGAAATAGCGCACGTGGGGCGGCAGGTCCAGTTTGAGCTCCTTGCGAAAGGCCGCCACGGTTTCAGGGGTGGCCTCCTGGCCCAGGATAGCCGTCGCCACATCGCCCGGCAACGCCTCAACTCCCAAAAAAATTAGAACAGAGATGACGATTATGGTCAGAAAACCCAATCCAAGGCGTTTGACTACGATTCCTAAAATTGTATTCATCTTTTATACCACCATTCGGTTATAAATTCGCGAGTTGGTGATAGGCCCCCTCACGTCGCTCCCGTCTTGGGATCAAAAAGGGGAGGGGGATCAAGATCACCTGCCGTTGAGTACGCGAGGGTGAATTACGACTTGAACCACCAGTGTTCAGGCATTCTGAAGCCGTCAAACTCCCAGTTGGCGGCCGGGTTTTCGAATCCGAGCTTACCGCCCGCAGCCGAGAGCCGTGGAGCAAAGGCCGGAACGGGGATGGCACCTTCATCACTCACAATTCGCTGGCATTCGACGTACATCTCACGCCGTTTTTCTGTCCGAGTTCCGCCCGGGGCCGCTTTGAGCAGCTGGCTGAACTTCGGGTGTTATCAGTAACCGTCATCCGGTTCACCCCGGTTGAGAAGTCGATGCGACCCTCTTTAAAGGGGCCGGAAACGGTATGATGAAATAAGCTATTCCAGCCTCCCCCAGCGGGACGCTTATTCCAGAATCCATCCTCGAAAAAGATTTAATCCGGCATTGCCGGCCTGCACGCTCAAGATTTTCTCAGACAACTACTTATGGCATATCCGCTCGGCAAAATGCAAGGGAAAAGTGAAATTAAGTCAGCTTATGGATAGCATTCATTTTTTTTGGGTTTGTTAATTCATCGGAATTCAACCATAGCGCTAGGATGCGGCGATGATTTTTCGGATCGCGCTGACAAAGCTTTGGTCCGATCCGCAACAACCGCCGATAAAATTGGCACCGGCACCAATCAAGTCCGGGACAAATTTCACGAATTCATCGGCCGTGGTGTAAAAAATCGTTTCTTCATCAATAATTTCCGGGAGTCCGGCATTGGGCTTAATCCAGATCGCCAGGTCGCTGACCGCACGCATACGTCTGCAAATCGGTATGTAACCCTCGATTCCCTGACCGCAGTTGGCCCCAACACCATCCACACCGATTTTTGTAAATGCCTCCACTGCTGCTTCCGGGGTCACCCCCATTAGGGTGGTGTCTTTGTCGACACCGGAATCAAAAACCATACTGGCAATCACTGGAAGTCCGGTTCGTTTAGCAGCCCTGGCAGCAATTCCGGCTTCGGTGATGTCGATCATGGTCTCGACGATGATGCCGTCGGCCCCTGCTCGCGCCTGGGCATCGGCCTGTTCTTCAAACGCGTTTTGCAGCTCTTCTTCATTAGTCTCTTTGGTCAGAAGCATCTTACCCGTGGGTCCAATCGAAGCAAATACGGCGGCTCGATTTCCGGCTGCTTTTTTTGATATCTCGACGCCGGCAGTGTTTATGGCAACGGCCTCAGCACCCATGTTGAATCGTCCCAATGATAAGCGGTTACCGCCGAATGTGTTGGTAAGAATGATCTGACTTCCGGCCTCGACATACTGCCCGGCAACTTCTTCAACCCGCTCCGGATGGCTAAGATTCCAGGAATCCGGGCACTCGCCGCGTTTCAAGCCGCGATTTTGAAGTTGGGTACCCCAGGAACCGTCGGTGACGACCGGACCTGTCTTTATCAGTTTTTCGATTAATGGATGCATCGCTTTTCTCCTTACTTGGTGCATGGTTTCTTTCTCGATCAGACTGGCTGTTTTTTCAGGCCAGCAGCTGGGCTGAACTCTGAAGCCGTGAATGTTACATAACCTTTATTGATTCAAAATTCAATACGTCAGTGAACCGTGTCAGAGGAACGTCAACGTCAAATTCAGATAGAAGCGATTTGATTTCCCGGATGTGGCATTAAAATCCCAAATCACAATACTCAAATTTCAGACTATATTAAAATTCCAAGTTCAAAACCGGTCGTTTTCCTCTTGATAAATTCAGATTTATTCCTTAAATTACCTGCCATGGGCCATGTTTTTGATTTTAGTGAAGCTGTAAATTACGAGCAGTGGTTTAACAAACCGCATAATAAACTCGCTTTTGAGCTGGAAACGCAATTGATGCGGGATTTGCTTCAGCCCATGCGCAGCGAATCCGTGCTGGATATTGGTTGCGGTACGGGGGCATGTCTGGCAGCGTTTCTTGAAATGGGGCTGCGGGTCACCGGATTGGATCCGTCGACCTATATGCTGGACATGGCATTGGGGAAAATCGGTCACCGTGCGGACCTTTACCGGGGTTACGCAGAAGATCTTCCTTTTGACGACAATTCATTTAATTACGCCTGTCTTTTTACCACCTTGGAATTCGTTGATGACCCCAAAAAAGCTCTGCAGGAGGCCTTCCGGGTTACCAAAGACCGTGTCTTCATCGGGGTATTTAACCGGTATGCCCTCAAAGGAATCCAGCGACGGGTTAAGGGTATTTTCTCACCGACCATTTTTAATCATGCTCAGTTTTTCAGCGTCTGGGAGCTGAAACAAATGATTCGACGTATCATGGGCCAGGTGCCGGTAGCCTGGCGAACCGTTTGCCAGCTGCCCGCAAATTCGGGAAAATTCGTACAAAATCTAGAGCAATCAAAAATTGTTCAACGATGTCCATTCGGTGCCTTTGCCGGGATAGTGGTGATCCTGGTGCCTCGGCTTAGAACCCGACCGTTGACCGTGCGTTATCAGGCCAAAAATACCACCGGGGCAGCGACGGGATTGATAACTGAACGACGAACAACGAATGGCGAATGAAGATTGACGAATTATGGAAGCATACCTTTATGAACGGCTTGAGGAAAACAAGGTAAGGTGCAACCTTTGCAGCCATCGTTGTGTTATTAAAGACGGCCGCAGAGGGATATGCCAGGTGCGCGAAAACGAGGCCGGCCTTCTGAAGACCCTGGTCTACGGTAAGCTCATCGCCCGGCACGTTGATCCTATTGAAAAAAAGCCTTTGTTTCATTTTCTGCCCGGGACGCTTACCTATTCCATTGCCACCGTCGGCTGCAACTTTCGGTGCCGCTTTTGCCAGAATGCCGACATTGCACAGATGCCTGCCGACCGCAAAGGCACGGTATTGGGGAACAGCTGCACACCCGGGGCGGTGGTGAAGGCGGCCCAACGAGACGGGTGCAGGAGCATCGCATATACCTATACCGAGCCCACGGTATTTTTTGAGTTTGCCTATGAGACTGCCAGGTTGGCTCATAATAAGGGGATACGTAACGTATTTGTAACCAACGGGTATATGACCGCTGAAGCATTGGAGATGATTAATCCCTATCTGGATGCCGCCAATGTGGACCTGAAGGCATTTACCGATAAGTATTACAAAGAGCTTTGCGGTGCCGGTCTCAAACACGTTCAAGCAACCTTAAAATCGATGAAATCTCTTGGCATTTTTGTCGAGGTGACCACCCTGGTCGTTCCGGGCTTAAATGATAACCCCTCGGAGTTGAGTGATTTGGCGGCCTTTATCGTCCAGGACCTGGGCCCGGAAACGCCCTGGCATATCAGCCGCTTCCATCCCACCTACAAGCTGACCGACCGCCCCTCGACACCGGTCCAAACGCTCACCATGGCCCGGGAAATAGGATTAAAGGCCGGTTTGAAATATGTGTACACCGGCAATGTCCCCGGCAATGCTGCTGAAAATACCTTTTGTTTTAGCTGTAGCGAAACAGTGATCGAACGTCGGGGTTTCCAGGTAGGAAATCTAAGGCTTAAAAATGGCAGATGCACCAAATGCGGTGCTGAAATTGATGGGGTGTGGGAATAGGTGTAATCAGGCATCGATTTTTTGGGGTGTTCTGATCATCTGCACGGCAATCAAAGAGACCAGGCTCATTATCGCTCCGCTGATAAAGGGAATGCGATAATCGATCACCCACAGCAAACCGCCGAGGGCGGGCAAAAAAACGGCTGCAATGTGATTGATGGTAAATCCGACTGCCATACTC
>JBAVYC010000740.1:0-18650 GCA_049698595.1 Desulfobacterales bacterium
ATTATATTGTACCCATATCAGATGGGGGCCATAATACTATAGAAAACCTGCAACTATTATGTGAGGCCTGCAATCAAGAGGAAATAGTTAAATAAAAAAATGAGCTAAAATTTGAAATGCACTAAAATGAGCTAAAATTGTAGTATTCTGTCCATTTTAAGAAAAGAGATAGAGCGAAGCGTTTCCTTAATTTTAGGCATTTTAGCTCACTTTAGGCATGCGTTTACTCCGTTATATCGATCTGAAATAACAAGGGGCAGAAGCAAAGATAAATATTGAGGGTAGAACTAAGAAATAGGAAGAAAGACCAGGGTGCCGTTTGGAAGTCCGTTGAAATCCTTGATATTGTTGCCGGCTATCAATTTTTGGGTCGGCAGGAAGTAGATTGTTTTGCGGTCCCTAAACTTCACACCGGCTATTTGATAGGCAGTCTGATCTTTCTGGATTTTGAACGGTCCACGATAACCAATAATAATTTTTGTTCTGACCGGGAGATCATCCCAGTTGGATATCATTGAACCATATTTTATCCTTCCGGAAGGTAGAAAATAGATAGTTGTTCGGTGGTTATAAGCTTTGCCGGCCAATGACCAAGCTGTAAAGCCATCAGGTATGGTTTTAATGAGACCTATGTGTCTGGTCGATTCACTGACGGTTTCCTGATTCAGCAGCACGATGGTTTTGGGCGGTATTTTATTCCAGCCAATTTTATCCGCGACCTGGTCACCCGTGTAAATTCGACCGTTCGGAAATTTGTAGACCGTTGCCTGCCTGTCATAATCTTCGCCGGCGATCGACCAGGCCGTGTTGCTCTTGGAGATGATGTTGGCTTCATCGGCCTTGGCCCGAAGTGTCCGGCGACTGTAAAAGACTTCGGCAAGTTGGGGATCTGCCGTGAGTCGTCGTGCCTGAACATCAGGATCATAAGCCCAGGTGGGACCCAAGCCGGCTTTGGCCCGAATAAAATTTTTGGCACAGCGTTTGCGGCCCCGGTGGTTTTTCTTAAACCAGCGGTTTGGAAATCCGTAAGCTACCTGGCTGTGGGTGAGTACGGCACGATCGCTTAAGTTATAAACATCTTGCAGGATGTCGATCAAAAAGCCAATGGATCGATATTGTTGGGTCGTAATGGGCGAGTAGTGATATCCCACCAGTTCAATTCCGATGGAAATTTTACTGATATCAGATTCCCCGTTCCACATACTGAGCCCGGCGTGATCGGCTCTGTATTTCCTATCCAGGATGCGATAGGTGCGGCCATCCCGGGCGATCACGTAGTGGGTATGCCCGCCATGGGTTCTTCGATTAGCGGACACCCTTTTTCCTTTGGATATGACTTTAAGGGTCGGATTGAGGCCCAGTTCCGAGGTGTGGACAATAATGTAACTCGTTTTTGCCCGTTTTACCTTTTTGAATTTAGGGCTCAGTTGCCAGCGGTAATCTATAATGGAGCGTTGAAATTTTTGGAGATCTGCGCTGGTGGCTGCCGTCGCTGAGGATGGCAAATAAATAATTATGCTGGCTAATAAAAACCCGACCCATATGGTTCGACAATTGTTAAACGTTGCGCTGCCATTCATAGAGTGTATCCCATCCGCTTCAAAAGCGTTTCATGAATTTGACTATACCGCAAAGTTCTGAATTTATCAATTCAGTTAAGCCCTGGCACGATCTTCGCTTTACGTTTGAATTCAGTCGATTGGTACCATCTTGAACGATCCGAAGCTATGTGCTAAATAATATAATTATTAGCAATTTCAACAGGTTGGGGTTGGAATGCTTAGCCGGTGAAATGGAGAATTCGGCTGCTCCGATGAACAAAACTGTTTGCAAAAGAGAGGGAAAATTATGTTTAAAAAAATCTTTATCGGTTTCGTGATCCTTTCATTTTTAATGGTTACCATGGGTTGTGCTGAATGGAGCCGCACCACTAAGGGCGCAGCTATCGGTGCCGGTACCGGAGGCGCCGCCGGAGCCCTTATCGGGTATGCGACCGGCAGCACGGTAGCCGGGCTTCTGATCGGGGCGGCCGTGGGTGGCGTCGCCGGCGGTTTCATCGGCAACTATATGGACAAACAGGCGGCTGAGATCGCACGGGACATCCAGGGCGCTAAAGTTGAGCGTGTCGGCGAAGGCATTAAAATCACCTTCAGCTCCGGGATCCTGTTTGATGTCGATAAAGCGGACCTTAAAGATGGCCCCAAAGGCGAATTGGCGGAGCTATCCACCATTCTAAACAAATACGCCGATACCAATATCCTGCTGGCAGGGCATACCGACGCCACCGGTGGTGATGAACACAATCTCGAACTATCCCGCCGACGTGCTCAATCGGTCGCAGGCTATCTCGGCACCCAGAATGTTAACTCAGCGCGTATCGCCACAGAGGGTTACGGCAAATCTCAGCCGATTGCCAGCAACGACACGGCCGAAGGCCGCGCCCAAAACCGCAGAGTGGAGGTGGCCATCTGGGCAAACGATAAGTTAAAAAAAGCGGCTGAAGAAAAGACAAGCTAAGCGTCTTTTTTTGGTTCCTGTTCGCCACCGGCATCCGGATTGTGCTGTAGAAAAATCCAACAGGGGTGTAGGAAAATCCAACAACCATCTAACTAATTAATAATAAACAATAAAACTCAAAATTCACGATAAATTTTATAGCCGTGTTCATTAAGTGTAGAATAATCCAACTCACAGAGATTGCACTTGTGGACCGTTGGCAGAGCGTTTGATTTGATAAATTATATATAAAAACAGGAGGTTAAATTTTATTTGGTTCGACATTTATAACTTGGCACATCACTTGCTCTATATATTTGCTAAAACAAAGAACCCCGAATCAACAAAGGAGCGAGAGAAATGGCTGACAAAAAAAGAGACAACCGAAGAAGTAATGTAGGAATTGGATCGACCTATCGCAAAGGCAACTGGCAGGATCTAGGCTCACAGCAGGAGATCGGATCTGTGATGCAGGGACAGGTTTGGATGGTCAAACCCGATAAAAAAGCCAAAGCATCGAATCCCTGCCTGTGGATGCAAGCCGGTGTGGTCAAATTTAAAAACTGCGATAATTACTATGATTGTACCTCCTGTAAATATGATCATGCCATGGCAATGAAGGCTGAGCGGGGCAAACAGCTGACCTGGCAGGAAGCCATGAAGAGAATGCCCGACATGGATCGTGTTTGCCGCCACAGCCTGACGAATCGCATTGAACGACGATCTTGTGCCTATGACTACAAATGCGCAACCTGTGATTTTGATCAGTTCTTCGAGGATGTCTGGACCCCAAAAAGCAAAAGCATGCCGGGTGAAGTTCAGCAGGTCAAAGGCTTCGACGTACCGATGGATTTTTACTTCCATGACGGCCATGCCTGGGCGCGCATCGAAAGTGGCGGATACATTCGCATCGGACTCGACGATTTCGCCTTAAAAGTGCTGGGAAAGGCGGAAGCACTCGATTTGCCGCTGATGGGCAAAGAATTGGATCAGGGTAAGGTTGGCTGGGGTCTGAAACGCAAGGACAATCTTGCGGATGTTCTATCGCCGATTGACGGGGTTATTGTAGAGGTTAATTCTCAGCTGAGAGAAAAACCCGGAATTGCCAACCGCGAACCTTATGGAGACGGCTGGCTTTTTATGGTCCGCACCCCCGATGTCAAGGAGACCATGGGAAAATTGATGGTCGACCAAAGCAGTCTGGCATGGATGAACAATGAAGTCACCAATCTGGAAAGCATGATTGAAGATGTGGCCGGTCCCCTGGCTGCCGACGGTGGTTACCTGGCCGAGGATATTTATGGAAATCTGCCTGATATCGGCTGGAACAATCTGACCAAGGCCTTCTTGAAAACCTAATTACTCGTTAAGGCGAGTTTAGTTGACCTTAACTATAATGCCCAATAACTTTGCCTTCTGTAAAAGGGAAATATCATGAATTCCACCCGAACCGAACGTGAAGCCAAGTCAAATCCCTCACCCTGCATCTGGATGCAGGCCGGAGTGGTCCGTCGCAAGGCGTGTGAAATTGATTTTCACTGTGAAAGCTGCCGATTTGACCGGGCCCTAAGACGCGTGGCCCGTGAAAACAGGAAGCTACGGCAGCAGGGCCGGACCTCGCCAGGCAGGCGCAGGAAAATTGTTTTCTGGAAAGACCGTTTAAGAGAACTTTCCGCCGCGCAGCAACCTTGCCTGCATCACATGAAAGGACGCATTGAGTTTCGGACCTGCACCCATGACTATCAGTGCGGCAACTGTGAGTTCGATCAATATTTCAGCGACCAGTACACGGTGCACGCTGTGGTTCAGCCGGTCGATGTCCTCGATGTAAAGGGCTTCAAGATACCCCACGGCTATTACCTCCATCGCGGTCACACCTGGGTGAAAATCGAAGAAGGATCAACGGTCAGAATCGGTCTCGATGATTTTGCTTTGCGTCTGCTGGGCCCTTTGGATCGAATCGAAGCGCCGCTGATCGGAAAAGAGCTTGCCCAGGATCGGGGTGATATCCTATTGGGCCGGGGTTCGAATACGGCCCGGGTACAATCTCCGGTCAGTGGTGTGGTCACCGACATCAATCCCGAGTTGAGGGTGAAAGGCAACCTGGCCAACCAGGATCCCTACACCCAGGGCTGGGTGATGCGATTGCATTCCAACGATTTGCGCCAGGATCTAAAAAATTTGATGATCGGCGACCAGGCCGGTGAGTATCTGGATGAGGAGATCAACAGCCTCTACCAGGTGATCGAAAAGGAAGTAGGGCCGCTGGCAGCGGACGGCGGCTATTTGGGCGATGACATCTACGGCAACCTTCCCCAGACCAGCTGGCAAAAGTTGACCCGGATTTTTTTACATAAATAACTCTCTTTTTACATAGTCATTTCTCTCCACAGATAAAGGGGTTGCGGATTTTCCGCAGCCCCTTTTTATAAACCCTTCATCTTTGCTAACGTTTCTTTGGCGATGAAACTGGCCGCTTTTCAGGCCAGCGGCGGTGCTGGCATGACTCTCCGCGTGGTCTGATAAGAAATATATTGACTTAGTCCATGGGCTTAGTCTATGATCAGAAAAAAAAGGAATTCATATGACCACCATTGTAAATGTACATCAGGCCAAGACGCAGTTCTCGCGGTTACTCAAACGGGCGCACGAGGGTGAGGAAATAGTACTTGCCAAGGCGGGAAAACCCTATGCCCGTTTAGTACCTTTGGCAGAGGCAGGACCCAGGGTTCCCGGTATTGTTGATGGTCTCGTCGATGATGCATTTTTTGAATCGTTGCCGGATAGCGAGTTGGATGCATGGAATCAGTAAAAGGCGAAGCTTCCAAATTCCTGCTTGATACCCATGTTCTTTTGTGGTGGCTGTTTGACGATCCCAAACTTTCCGGTCCGGCGCATGACGTTATTCAGGCACCGGATAATACCATTCTGGTCAGCAGCGCTTCCGGCTGGGAAATCGCGACAAAGCATCGTCTGGGGAAATTACCACATGCCGGTGAAGCGGCCCGCCACTTGCCTTCCCTGCTGCGCAAGTCGCGTATGACGGTTTTACCAATTAACATGGAACATGCACTGGCAGCAGGTGCGCTCCCTGGCCCGCATCGCGATCCTTTTGATCGGATGTTGATCGCTCAAGGACAGATTGAGGGATTGCCGATTGTAACTTCAGACCGCGTGTTTCACCAATATTCTGTTGAGTTGGTTTGGTGAGTACTCCTGATCGCGGGATGGATAAATTTCGAACCTGCCGGAGATACCCATAAAATCTGGCCGGGATAAAGCCCTGCCGGCCGGCTAATCCATCGATTCATCTATAGGAACTGATGATATGCGATTAACCGATGAGGACAAAAGGATCCTCGACGGCAAACGGGGTGAGGCAGCCCGCATCGCCCTGTCGGTGCTGGTCGACCTGGGGGAGCTTTTTGGTGCCGCAGAGCTGATGAAGGTGTCCCAGGTGCATATCGATGCGACCTTATACATGGTGGATGCCGGTCTGGAGTTTGCCGAGAAAATGGTCGACTGGGGTGCAAAGGTAGCGGTGCCCACCTCTTTGAATCCCAGTGCCATAGACCTTCAGCGATGGAAGGCCTACCGGGTTCCGGCTGAAATCCTATCCAAGCACAAGCGTCTGGAAGCGGCCTATCTAAACATGCGGGCTATGCCGACCTGGACCTGCGCTCCCTATCAACACGGAATCGTTCCACGGTTCGGGGAACAGATTGCCTGGGGCGAATCAAATGCCATCGCCTTTGCCAACTCGATCATCGGAGCCAGAACCAACCGCTATGCAGACCTCATGGATATCTGCGCGGCCATCATCGGAAAGGTTCCCAAATTCGGACTTCATCTCACAGAAAATCGAAAGGCCGGGATGCTGATTGAGCTAAAAGATATCACCTCCACGATGTTTGCAAACGATGCGATATATCCTTTGCTCGGATATCTCCTGGGTGAGATGGCCGGAGATCAGGTGGCGGCCATGACCGGAATCCCTGAGAATGTGAAAATCGACAGCCTCAAAGGGTTTTGTGCCGCGGCGGCCTCCTCCGGCGCAGTTGGTCTTTGTCATCTGGTGGGGATTACGCCGGAGGCCCAGACGTTGGAGATGTGTCTGCATGGGAGCAAACCGCAAACGGTTCTTGAAATCACCCCTCACGCAATCAGGGAGACAGAAGAAAAGCTCTGGACGGTGAAAAATGATGGCGTTGACCTGGTTGTCACCGGCTGTCCGCATTATTCCACGGCCGAGTTTGTCCGCCTGGCCCAACTGATACAGGGTAAAAAGGTACACAGCTCAGTCGTTTTCTGGGTATTTACGAATAGAACGGTTTATGCATGGATAAAAAACAATGGTATCCTGGCCGATCTGATCGCCGGGGGAGTTATGGTATTCACCGATGGGTGCCCGCTGCAATATCCCCGGGAGAGTTGGCAGTTTAGCGCCGCCATGACCGATTCCGCCAAATTTGCCAACTACTGCTTTTCCCAGAGAGGCCTTGAAGCGGTCTATGGAAGTATTGAAGACTGCGTGGAAACAGCCGTTCGGGGAAAAATCCGGCGAAAGGAAGCAGCATGGCGCTTAAAATAACAGGCTGTTGTGTAGTCGCGGGGATTGCAACCGGGGAGGTGCTGGTGACTTCCCAACCCATCAGTTTCTGGGGCGGTGTGGACCCCGCAACCGGACTTATCAACGATCCGCGCCATGATCTCTTCGGGCAGAGCGTTGCGGGCAAGGTGCTGGTGTTTCCCTTTGGTAAGGGGTCGAGTACCGGTTCACTCATTATGTTGGAACTGGTCCGGGTGGACAAGGCGCCGGCGGCCATCGTGAATGTCAGAACCGAACCCATTCTTGCCACGGGACCCATTGTCAGCAACCATTTTTACGGCAGGCAAATCCCGATTATTTCTCTCGCTGAGAATTCATTCCGGATGCTGAAAACAGGCCAGCGCGCAACCGTCAATGCCACGGAAAAGTTCATTGACCTGCACAGCTGATACAGTCGAAAAAAAATAAAAGACTCAGTATCAGAAAATGATTTGAAACGAGCAATTTATAGCGAAATATTCATAATCTGAAAAGGAAAGAAGCGCATGGAAAACATCACAATGGAGGATAAGTTAAAAAGAGCCACTGAAGTGGTCTGCAAGCAAGGCATGGTTCAATTTCCGGTCAGCGACACGGCGATTGCCATTATAGATCGCGTTGTCGGAGACAACCAAGAAGAACTCGATCTGATATATGCCTTCCGCGAAAAGCCGTCGCAAACAATCGCCCAACTCGAGGGATCGAGTGGGTTTTCGACAAAAAAGATCGAGCAACTGGCAACAAGCCTTGCAAGGAAGGGGCTTATTTTCAACCAACCGAGTTCCTCGGGTGTCATGATTTACAGGCTTCTGCCCCTCATCCTGGTCGGCGTGATGGAATATAAATTCATGGTTGAATTGACGGGCAGCGAGGAAGAAAGGGAACTTGCCGGGTTGTTCGAAAAGCTGCTGGAAGAACTGCGGGATGAGATCCAGGACAATTTTGATGCGCTTTCACCATTGTTCAGTAGTGCCCCCGCCGTAGACCGCACCGTTCCTACCCGGCAAATGCAAGATGGTACGCCCATTAGGATAGTACCGGTTGACAAGGCTCTGGATGTTTCCGAAGAATTCGTTCTGCCAAGCCAGACGGTGGAAGAGATTATCGACAAATTTGACGACATCGCTGTTGGTCATTGCTTTTGCCGCCAGCGTCGAGGTCTGCTTGGCAACAATTGCAATACGGATGCACCGACATTGAATTGTTTTACCTTCGGCAAATCTGCCCGCCATACGGCTGCTCAGGGATTCGCCAAAAAGATTTCGAAGGAAGAAGCGCATAAAATAATGCAAGCGGCAGAGCAGGCCGGCCTGATCCATAAGGCCTTTCACCCGGGCTCCCGCGAATCCAGCCCGGAAACCAGCATTTGTAACTGCTGTAAAGATTGCTGTGATACCCTCAACCTCTGGCGAAACGGCACGCTGCCATTGATAAATTCCACCTATCACCTGTCCGTGATCGACATCGAAGCTTGTACCGGCTGCGGCACCTGTGTGGAGTGGTGCCCCACGGACGCCATTATGCTGAATGAAGAAGGGGTGGCCCAGCGGGATGAAAACGCCTGCTTTGGCTGCGGGGTTTGCTCCCGATTTTGCCCGGAGGAGGCAATTTCGCTCAAAGAGGGTTTGCGGAGGGTATTTATTATGCCTCCGCGAATGCGAACTGCCTTATAATATTTATTGCCTGAATCTTGCATAGGAAAACTCTCGACTCGTGCAAGATTCAGGTATTAACTTCTGGTTGACAATTTTTTTCTTTATCATACCAAAATCTTGTCTTTTGTCTTAGCCATAGTGGCGGCGTGAAAATTTCCCGCGTGTTGCCCTCAAGAACCACAAAAATGAAAACGTGCAGTTGTTTGTGAAGGCAAAAAAGCCGCTTTCCGAAATCAGGACTCTTACCAGTCCCAGCAACCATATTAGCAGTTGCCGCCGTCCCCAGGGAAAATAGCTTTCCACGAGCGGTGGGACCGTTCTTGAACGTCAGGTTTTTGGCGTCATCCTAAAATATAAAGATATCAAATGTTTATTTACAGATTTGGTTGATTTTGCTATGATCAGACTTAAGAGAAGTGAAGTACATGATAGGGTCCAGGGATCCTTCAACAACTGACATGTATTTTCATACTACAACGGCGCATGAGCGGTTGAACCAGGAGAGGATTACCAAACAATTTGCCTATTGTTTTGGAATTGCTTTCTATTTTTGTGATCATAAAAAAAACAGCGAATCAGGAAATTTCCTAATTCGCTGTTATGACTAATAATAATTGGTCGGGGCGAGAAGATTTGAACTTCCGACCCCTTGAACCCCATTCAAGTGCGCTACCAGACTGCGCTACGCCCCGACACGAAAAGCATTTTCTAACATGTTGATTTGAGCCTGTCAAGGCAGGATCAAGGGATTTTAGCAGATAATGCAAAATGAAAAAATCAGGGTGCCTGTCCGGATAAAACCGGGTGACACCATTGGAATTGCAGCCCCGGCCGGCCCGTTTGACCGCCAAACGGTTTTGCGCGGGGCGCGTATTATTGAAGATATGGGGTTTAAAATTATTATCCCCCCGGGGTTATTTGAAAAAAATCGTTATCTGGCCGGTGCTGATAAACATCGGGTCCAAATCGTAAATGAGATGTTTGCCGATAATTCCATTGACGCCATCATTTGCGCCCGGGGTGGGTATGGCTCGATGAGAATACTGCCCATGTTGGATTATGACGCCATTAAAAACAACCCGAAAATTTTTAACGGATTTAGTGATATCACCACCCTGTTGTCTGTTTTGTTCACCCGCTGCAATTTGGTGACCTTTCACGGACCCGTGGTCACCAGCCTCGTTGATGCATCCGAAGAAACCAAGCTTTCCCTGTTTAGCAATCTTACCTCCGGAAGCAATCCCGAGGTCAAGCTGTCCGATGGAATTACAATTAGCCCCGGAGTGGCGGCGGGAGAGGTCTGCGGGGGAAATCTGACAATGTTGTGCCACCTGGTTGGAACACCTTATGCGCCTGACTTTGAAAATAAAATTTTGTTACTGGAAGACCGGGCGGAAGCCCCCTATCGAATTGACCGGATGCTTGTTCATATGGAGCTCGCCGGTTGTTTTAAAGGAGTTTCAGGAATCATTCTGGGGACCTTTGAAGAATGCGGGCCCATCGAGGACGTTATTAAGGTCATAGCGGATTTATTTGAGACATACCCCGTTCCGATCCTTGCCGGGCTTGATGCGGGCCATGGGATTCACAACCTTACGATTCCGTTGGGTATTAAAGCGACCCTGGATGCGGATAGGCATTCATTGATTTATCACCGGACGGCAACTATCGGATGACGGAGGACAGGGGACAGGTTACAGAGGATGGATGGCAGAAGACAGAGGACAGAAGACAGAGGACAGAAGACAGAAGACAGAAGACAGAGGACAGAGGACAGAGGACAGAGGACAGATGATGGATGACGGGAGACAGAGCTCTGAACTCGGAATGGGAAATGAAAAAAAGAGAAGCTGGGAAGCTGGGAGGCTCAGAAGCTCAAAGCTGAAAGCATGGAACAGAAGGCATCTGACGGCGGAACGGGGAATGCGGAAATGAAAAGAAAACGGCATAGGGCATGGCGCGGAGGGCATCGGGAAAGGAGGAAAAGTCCGGAGGCGGAAGGGGAATGTGCAAGTTGGTTGACTTAATTGAGTTGAGAGGATCAAGCTAACCTGCTCAATGGAGTAAACCCAATCAACCAATCAACCAATAAACCGAATCAACCCATCCAACCAAACGAGCATAACGATCCAGCATGGGCAAACAAAACAACGGAAAACACCCAACGGACCAGGAACAATCCAACATGAATCAGGTCGACGCCCTCATGCGACAGGCCGTATCCGAAGGCGTGTTTCCAGGCGCCGTGCTGCTCGTCTCCAAGGAAGACGCCATTGTCTGTCATAACGCCTATGGGTTGGCCGATCTGTTTTCGCGACGCTCGATGACCACGCAAACCATCTTTGACCTGGCATCTTTGACCAAGCCCCTGGCCACCGCCCTGGCGGTGATGATGTTGATTCAACAGGGCGTCATCGAAACGGAGCAGGAACTCGGAGATATCCTCCCGGATTTTAAAAAAGACAGAAAATCGACCGTAAAAATTAGACATTTGCTTCATCACAACTCCGGATTGGCGGATTACAGACCCTACTACAAAGAGATCGTGAATTTGCCGTCACAGAAACGCAAGCAGGCGCTGCGGAATTTACTGGTGATCGAACCGCTTGTTTATCCGATCGGCACAAAGGTGGTCTACAGCGATCTCGGGTTTATGATTCTGGCGTGGGTAATTGAGCACGTCTCGGGAAAAAGGCTTGATTGTTTTGTGTCGGAGATGATTTATGGCCCTCTGGGACTTGATAACCTCTTTTTTATAGATCTGAATGCAACCCCCCCCCGCGGTGTATTTGCCGCCACCGAACGGTGCCCCTGGCGCAAGATTCTTTTAGCCGGTCAGGTGCACGATGAGAATGCCTATGTTTTAGGCGGTGTTCAGGGCCATGCCGGCCTTTTCGGTACCGCTGCCGCCGTGCATACACTGGTCAGTAAACTGTTGTCTGCCTATCAAGGGACCGGTCCGGGCAACCTGTTTCAAACGGAAATGGTTCGTTTGTTTTTCAGACGGTTGCCGAATGCCGACAAAACCCTTGGCTTTGATGCACCGGCTTTGGAAAACTCAAGCGCCGGCAGCTATTTTTCTGCAAATAGCGTTGGTCATCTTGGTTTCACCGGAACCTCTTTTTGGATGGATCTTGATCGGCGTATTATCGTCATCATGCTGACCAACCGGGTTCATCCGTCCCGTGACAACATGGCGATTAAAGCATTCAGGCCCAAACTGCATGATGCGGTGATGAAAAACCTTTTGACAGGTGCGTGCGGGTGCACTATTGGTGATTCTGCTGTCGATGTTAACCCCCCGGGTGCATAAATAACATGCTAAAAAATAGTTAACAACCCGTTATTATTAATAATAAAACATCAAGGACATCGTTTTCGGGAGATTCCCTTTTGTAACTTCGAGGTAAGGGCTCAAATTGGCCATGGTGTTTATCCTGAAGCCCTCCTGCTTTAGCAAGGGAAAATAGAGGGTCATTCCGATTTGCAGTTTCACCCCGCTAAAACCGGACAAATTAAAGGCAAGATCTATTTTTTAGCAACAGCATTTTTTTGGTGATAATTTTGTCATGTAGTGGTATGATTATTTTTGATAGTAATTTATTGATATATTTCTATTATATTGGTTTTGCTCTTTAAGATCCGAAATTCTTTTCCGAACTTGAAATAGATTGACTCCCGGCGAACCAAACTTACGTCACCACAGAGTTTATACGTATCCCAGCGACAAAATTTATTTAGCGGAACGACTAGCGTTCAGGAAATTCCTTATTGCTGGACATTTGACAATTCACAAACCGGCACAGCCAAGTGCGCGATGATGAGGTATTATGAATTTTTTAGATGGAATTTTAGGACTATTTTCAAATGATCTTGCTATTGACCTGGGGACGGCCAATACACTGGTGTATGTAAAAGGCAAGGGTATCGTTTTAAGCGAACCGTCTGTTGTCGCCGTCAGCACAGGAAACCGCTATAAAAACCGGGTCCTGGCTGTCGGACTGGAAGCTAAAAATATGCTGGGTAAAACCCCGGGTAACATTTCGGCGATTAGACCCATGCGTGATGGCGTAATAGCTGACTTTGAGGTAACCGAGGCGATGCTCAGACATTTCATCCATAAGGTACATAATCGACGAACATTTGTGCGCCCGAGGATTATCGTAGCGGTTCCCTCCGGCATCACCCAGGTCGAGAAACGCGCGGTGCGGGAATCGGCCGAGTCCGCAGGCGCCCGGGAAGTATTTCTAATCGAAGAACCCATGGCTGCCGCCATCGGAGCCGGTCTTCCCATTACGGAACCGACCTGCAATATGGTAGTTGATATCGGCGGGGGTACTACCGAGGTGGCCGTGATTTCGCTAAAAGGTATTGTTTACAGCCGATCCGTGCGGGTTGCCGGTGATAAAATGGATTCCGCCATTATTCAATACATCAAACGCAAGTACAACCTGTTGATCGGTGAACGAACAGCAGAAGTGATTAAAACTTCCATCGGCAATGCATACCCGGATCCGCAAAATCTGGAAACCATTGAAGTCAAAGGCCGTGATCTGGCTTCGGGTATCCCCAAGATCCTGTCCATTGATTCGGAAGAGATCCGTATCGCCATTTCCGAGCAAATTGATGCCATTGTTGAGACGGTAAAAATAGCTCTGGAGCAGACGCCACCGGAATTATCTGCTGATATTGTCGATCGCGGAATCATACTGACCGGTGGGGGGGCTCTTCTCAAAAGCCTTGATCGTTTGCTTCGAGAAGAAACCAGCCTGCCGATCACCGTAACAGAAGACCCTCTGTCCACCGTGGCATTGGGTTCTGGTAAGGCACTGGATAATCTCGAAATGTTAAGGGAAGTAGTCATCACCTGAAATCCTGCGGGCCGTTGTAAAATTTACAAACACTTTTAATCCGTTTTGATGTATAGACACATCTATCCCGCCGTTCCGGAGAAAATTCAGGAGATTTTTAAAGCCGAACTTTTGCCTCAACCATGGACCAGCGGAATAGCAGAATGATGGAATCTTGGCTTTTTTCCATTGTTCAACGATGCTCCTCGCAAAAAGTGTGGGGATGAGCGCAGCAAAGCATATTTATGTTCTCCAGAAAAATGGTGCTTATCGTCGGCTTCATCGTTTTGATTGCCGTCAACATAATAGGCCTATCCGTTACCAGCAGACGTTCCACGGCATTCGGCATTGAACGAATCGCTATGTCGGCGATTGCCCCTTTCCAGGAACTGGTTACCCGCTCGCTTCGTTTCACAAGAGACATCTGGCGGCAGTATTTTTATCTTGTAGATGTCGCAAGAGAAAATCATGTTCTGATGCATCAGTTGAATCAGGCGGTCGAAAACAAAAACCAATGGCATGAGACCGAACTGGCCAACGTCCGCCTGCGCGATTTGATCGACTTTCAGAAAAATATCTCTGAACGGGTTGTCGCGGCTGAAGTCATCGGCAAAGATCCTTCGGCCTGGTTTAAAACCGTCATCATCGACAAGGGGGAAGCCGACGGATTAACCAGAGGACTGCCGGTGGTGATCGCCCAGGGAATTGCCGGACAGGTGATTGAGGTATCAAATCACTATTCCAAGGTCATGCTGATCGTTGATAGCAACAGTGCCGTGGATTCTTTGGTGCAGAGAAGCAGGGCTCGGGGGGTTATCAAGGGCGAGGCGACCGATCAATGCCGGCTGGACTATGTGCTGCGCAAAAATGACGTTCGCATCGGAGACACGATTGTGTCATCTGGTTTAGACGGGGTATACCCGAAAGGCCTGCGTATCGGGTACGTGTCCCAGGTCATTGAACATGACGCCGACATCTTTCATGAAGTCATTGTTACTCCTTTTGTCGACTTTGAAAAACTTGAAGAGGTTCTTGTGATCCTGGAAGTCCAGAAGCAGGATTGGGCGAATCGGCCATGAGTTATTTCTTTAATATCGGCGGCAGTCTTTTTCTCGTCATCCTGCAAACCACGATAATGCCCTATTTACCTTTGTTGGACAAGTTTTACGATCTTTTGATACCGTTTATAATTTATCTCAGCCTCTCCCGCCCTGTCCGTGAAAGTTTACCTTTCGTCTTGTTTTTAGGTTTCATCATGGACAACCTTTCCGGGGGACCTTTCGGACTTTACCTGACCACCTATTTCTGGTTATATGTCGGTGTTAAAGGGATCACCACATTTATTCAGGTTGGAAATCGCCTGGTCATAATAACCCTTATTGTTGCCGGTGGCGTGTTGTTTGAGAACCTTATTTTATTAGGGGCGTTTGCCCTAGCGGGATTCAGACAACAGTTTGCCGGCGATGTGATAGAAATCGTCGCAGTTCAAACTCTTTGGGCTATTTTCACCGGAGCTCTGTTTCTATTATTTTTTAGAAATGCGCAAAGCCGACTTGGGGCCGTTTTCAAAGGGATTTATGCCCGCGCCAGAGAACAGGGATAAAACACCTCAAATATTCAAACTTAAATTTTCAATTGTCAATTTTCTCGAAATGCCGTGGACAAATATTTAAAGACTGCAGATAGCGAATGGTACAAACAACGCATTACCGGGGTCATGATATGTGTGCTGGTGGCCTTTAGCGTGCTTTTGGTGCGGCTTCTTTATCTCCAGGTCGTAATGGGGGGAGAATACCTAACTCTATCCCTCAACAACAGAATCAGACTGCAGAGCATAGATCCCCCCAGGGGGCTGATTTATGATCGCAATAATCGGGTGCTGGTGGAAAATCGCCCCTCTTTTGATGTTACAATTACCTTAAAAGATGCCCGTCCGGTAGAAAAAACCATCACCAAACTGGCCAGTTATCTCGATCTCCCCTCTCAGGAATTAATGCAAAAACTGTCCTCCAGCAAAGGTATTTCGGCCTACAAACCCATCCAGTTGCAACAGGATATCGGACGTGATGCCCTGGCCTCCATCGAGGCCCACAAATACGATCTGCCCGGCATAGCGATCAACGTGAAGTTGCTGAGACATTATTTGAATATAAAAGACGCCGCCCATCTAATTGGATATTTAAGCGAAATTAATTCCAAGGAGCTTGCCGGCGGAAAATATCCGGGACGGCGCAGAGGTGATTTTATCGGCAAGTTCGGTGCTGAAAAAACTTTTGAAAAATATCTTCAGGGAACACGCGGTGGACGTCAGGTGGAGGTCAACGCCAATGGTCGCGTGGTGCGGGTGTTAAAAACAGTAGCCGCCAAACCCGGTCAAAATATTCATTTAACCATCGATCATATTTTACAAAAAAAAGCCGAATCGCTTCTGCAAGGTGTTGCCGGAGCCGCAGTGGCCATGGATCCGGGATCGGGCCGCATTCTGGCTTTAGCCAGCAGCCCTTCATTTGATCAGAATTATTTTGCCAGCGGTATGTCTCATGAGCAGTGGGATTCGTTAATATCCAATCCATTTCGACCCATGGAAAATAAGGCTATCCAGGGTGAGTATCCGCCCGGTTCGACCTATAAAATTATTACCGCTCTTGCCGGCCTGGAGGAGGGCGTCATCGATGAGGCCACTGAATTTTTTTGCCCCGGTTACCACAGATTCGGAAATCGCATATACCGGTGCTGGAAAAGAGGTGGTCATGGAAAGGTAAACATCGTCAAAGCGTTGGCCCAATCCTGCGATGTTTACTTCTATCAGGTGGGCCAGTTGCTGGGGGTTGACCGACTGGCCTGGTATGCCAAAGCAGGTGGACTGGGATCTCGCACCGGGATCAACCTGGGCAAAGAGGGCAGGGGATTGATCCCAACAGCGGCCTGGAAAAAAAAACGTACCGGCGTTGCATGGCAGAGAGGCGAAACTCTGTCGGTTGCCATCGGCCAAGGATTCAATCTGGCAACCCCGCTGCAGATGGTGGACTTGACCTCGGCGATCGCCAACGGTGGGACGAGATACAAACCCATCATTCTAGAATCAATCACCACGGCTGACGGCCGTGTTGTATACCAAAACGAACCTCAGGTTACGGGCAAGATACCTTTGAGTGCGCCCAGTCTGGAGTTGGTGAAGAAAGGGTTGTGGGAAGTTGTAAATGGAGAAAAAGGCACGGCCAGAAGCAGCCGGCTGGCGGATATTGAAATCAGCGGGAAAACGGGAACCTCCCAGGTCATTAGCCGAAAAAAGGATGACACCAGATCTGAACAAGAACGGCCGGCGCACCTGAGACCCCATGCCTGGTTCATTGCCTTTGCGCCATCTGCAGCGCCTGAAATTGCAGTTTCCGTGCTGGTTGAACATGGAGAACACGGCTCCAGCGCAGCGGCCCCGATTGCGACAGAATTGATCAAGACTTTCTTGAGAGTTGAGCGACCGGCCGGCCTGGCAGCAAAAGACCAGGATCAGGTTGGTGAAGAAGACCAGGGCGGTTAGATACATGTACCGAAAAATGAGCTAAAATTTTAGCTCATTTATTGCATTACATCACAACAATTCAATCAACATCAACCCAAATTGTCGATACATAACAACTAAGTGCATATAATCATGTTTGACCGAAGACTATTACAATATTTTGATTGGGGCCTGCTGGGCCTGGCAATTTTAATCGGATGCTCCGGTTTGCTGGTACTTTACAGCGCGGTTACGGCCGAAACTCCCGCATCCCAAATGACCATTTTTTATAAGCAACTCATCTGGTTTTCAACCGCTTTGATTGCAATGGTGGTCACTTTTTCCTTCAATTATAAACTTTTGGATCGTTGGGGTCAGATAATTTACATAGGCTGTATCATTTTACTGGTATGGGTTCTGCTTTTCGGGAAATCCGCCGGTGGCTCCAGACGCTGGTTAGCGCTTGGCCCTATTTCCGTGCAGCCCTCAGAGCTGGCTAAAATTGCGATTATGATTGCCCTTGCACGGTATTATTCAAAGGATGCCCATATCCGGGGGTTTACCCTGCGGGAGCTTTTCAGACCTGCCATCCTAACCATAATCCCATTTATTTTGATTCTGAAACAGCCCGATTTAGGTACGGCTGGATTACTCTTGCTTATTGCCGGCTCTATTACGGTTTTTGTTAAAATCGAGCGGCGTTCGTTTATTTATCTGTTAGTGTCCTCTGCCGCGGTGGTTCCGATGGTTTGGTTTTTTTTAAAAGATTACCAGAAGCGCAGGATACTGGTTTTCCTCGATCCGGACCTCGATCCATTGGGAGCCGGATACCATATTATTCAATCTAAAATAGCCATCGGTTCGGGTATGATTTCCGGCAAAGGATTTTTACAAGGAACCCAGAATGCCTTGTCTTTCCTGCCGGAAGAGCACACCGATTTTATATTTTCCGTTCTGGCGGAGGAGTGGGGTTTTGTCGGATCGGTGATCGTTGTTCTTTTGTTTATGATGTTAATTTTCTGGGGGCTCAACATCGCCCAAGGCTGCCGGGAGCCATTCGGAACCATTTTGGTCGTGGGGGTTACAAGCATGTTTTTCTGGCAGGTAGTCATAAACATCGGTATGACCATGGGCTTAATGCCGGTGGTTGGCGTGCCTTTGCCCTTTATCAGTTACGGGGGATCATCGGTTTTAACTACTGCGATCGGAATTGGTTTGTTGATGAATGTCAGCATGCGGCGGTTTATGCTTAAATAGAAATTTTAAGGCGTTGAGGGATTCGGAACGTGAAATATCTAATCAACTTCAGCGCTTAAATTTTTTTTTGGTTTGAATGGGGTCAATTGTTTCGGCTTTTCCGGGGTTGGGGTTACTAGGCCCTTGACGGCTTTTATCTGACAACATGCTGTCAGATAATTAAACGTCTCGGAATTTCTACAAATCGTTGGAAATATGGCGTTTTATATGGCCATCCAAGTTAGGAAGCCACATGGAATGATGGAATAGTGGAATGTTGGCCCGCCCTGGTGCGACTTATTTAACCTTTTCTGTAAATCAATAAT